>JAILNL010000195.1 GCA_024691625.1 Schwartzia sp. (in: firmicutes) | reverse complement strand
ACTCAAACGACCCACATTTGACCATCAAAATCGAGAAAATGACCATTGCGCAGAAACCGGACAACTGTATAATATTGATGTGCCAATTTAATTTTGAATCAAGACAGCGACAAATGCAGGCACATCAATATTGATTGATTTGCCGTTTCGCTCGCCCCTGGCGGGGCAACCGCGAAACACGGCAAAATTGCTCCCCAACAAATTCAAGAATTAAGTTGGGGAGCAATAAAAACAAGAATAAGCTGTGAGGTGTGGATCAGATGAAACACGAGTTTACATCCATGCAGACAAAACGCGCCCTGGCTGCCTCCCTGCGAGATATTATGGCCTGCAAGTCCTTTTCTAAAATTACCGTCAGCGAAATCATCCGTGACTGCGGTGTGAATCGGAAGACATTTTATTATCATTTTGAAGACATCTATGCCTTGCTGCACTGGATGCTTGAGCAGGAAACAATAGAGATCCTGAAACACTTCAACCTGCTTGATGACTATCGCGATGCGGTTTCCTTTGTCATGGATTATATAGAATCCAATAAACACATTATCAACTGCGCACTGGACTCGGTCGGGAGAGATGAGCTGCACCGGTTCTTCTATAATGATTTTATGGGAATTGCCGAGTCTGTCCTGCGTGGAATGGAAGAGAAATACAATGGGAAACTGTCGGATTCATACAGGAATTTTCTGGCTGAGTTTTACTGCGAAGCTGTTGCGGGGATGATCATTTCATGGATTCGCAATCGGAAATGTAAAGACAGAGCCTTTGCTCAGGAAGCAATCATTGCAATCCTGAGGGATTCGCTTCGCGGAGTCGTTCAAGCGGAGCAGGAAAACCGTTGAAATAAAAATTTACTACACAGCGCTGTTGAACTAACACAAGTAAAGGTGAATTAAAAAACTCCGTACATCCGGCACGATTTGCGTACCGCTTGTACGGAGTTTTGCTTTCCTGCTGAAGACCTCGCCCTCCGGCACCTCGCGGCCAGTGAGCCGGTCGATGCCTCTTGCCGGCTTGTCCGGACATTCTTTCGCGAGCTGCATAATCTTCAACTCTGTCATGTCCCTGCCGCCCGACTCTCTTTATACCATGCGCGGCAAGAATCAAGAAGCGGCAGCAGGCGGAATATGCAAGACGAAGGAGGGCGAGTATCAAAAACAGTATATAATACTAATTTCTAATTAAAACATTTAATAATCCAAGAGCGAGCAGTAATGCTATGGATAAGCTCAGCGGATAAAGAGTTGATGGTATCACAGAGACGGTCAACGACTTTTTCAAGAGACGCAAAAACTTCATTTCGAAACCCCAATTTGCGAAGCTCCTTCCAGATTTGCTCAATGGGATTCATTTCCGGAGTATACGGCGGAATAAAAAACAAGTGTATATTCTCCGGAATCAGAAGGGTACCGGCCTTGTGCCATGCAGCGCCATCGCAGCAAAGAAGTATCTCGTCATCAGAGTATTGATTAGAGAGTTCTTCAAGGAAGATGTTCATACACGCAGAATTGCAGTATGGCATTATGAGAAAGCAGGAATCTCCAGTCAATGGTTCCACGGCACCGTATGCATAACGGTATTCCCTGATATGGTGGCACGGGACAGAAGGGCGAACCCCTTTCATGCACCAACAGTATTTCGGCTTGTTGATACGTCCGAAACCGGCTTCATCCTGAAACATCAGATGGACTTTTTTCCCTGTGGAAAACTTTAGCCGTTGGATTTCCGAGTTAATTTTTTGAGGTCTCTATGACCTCTTCATCTGCTTTCTTGGGATGCCGGCTTCGCGGCATGATTTTTCTCCATCCTTGACGATGGAGCACGTAGTAGATTTGAGCTTCGCTTATGGGATGATCAACTGCTTTCTGATATGCGGCTTTAATCTCAGAGATTTCCACAAGCTTACCAGCTTCCGCTTGTTTTCGGAAAGGTTCTAGAATGGCTGCCTCTTCCTCTACGCTCATATTACGCCTGTTCCCGTGGTAATGGTTGTCTACAAGTGCTGCTAATCCACCATCACGGTATTTCGCCACTAAGGTCGTAATGTAGCTCGGGTGGTACTCGCAGGTGTGCCCTACTTCTTCCAGGCTTTGCCCCAGCGCCCGCATCTCTATGGCTTTCAAGCGCCGATCCACCCGCTTGTCTGTATTCTTTCTCCGTGCCTCTTGAATTTCTGCTATTTCTTCGGGGCTAAATTTGTATCTGGTAGACATCTTCATCACCCAGATCTATTATATTCCTTTGTCAATCATTATTAAAGCTTTTTATTTGGAGATAGTATAACTATTCAGTCCCGGCATTTTTAGCACACAAATCTTCCGTCTTTTGTCATTGCGAACATTCTGACGCGCGGGAAGCGTGCAACACTCCTCACCTTGTGTGACCGATGTCACTGGCAAGCGAGGATCGCGTCACACGCTTCCCGCGCGTCGCGTTGGTGTGGCAATCCGCATCTCTTTGATGGGAACAATATGTAATACTGGCACAAAGGAGAGACGGATTCCGAGCCAGTGTTGCAACACTGGCTCGGAATGACGGGGTTGGACTGAATCGTTACCTGCGCAGATAATTCTTAAGGCACAAAGATGCAGAGATCGTATACAGAATCGCCGCTCAATTTAATAGACAGTGGGCTTATTCATGATGTTCACAGATGACTGCGGTATTCATTTGCGCTCATATCGGCAAGCTTTTTGAAAACCTTGGCAAAATACGCGGGATCGGCATATCCGACCATTTCCCCGATATCGCCGATCTTCAGACTGGGATCTGCCAGCAGAAGCTTGGCTTCTTCGATCCGCAGCGTATTGAGAATATCGTTGAAGCTCTTCCCGGCGTAACGGTTGAGAAGCTTCGACAGGTGCCACTGCGAGACATAACAGGCATCCGCAACCTCTGACAGCGTCAGCTTTTCGGCGTAATGCTGCTGC
>JAILNL010000154.1 GCA_024691625.1 Schwartzia sp. (in: firmicutes) | reverse complement strand
AACGATTTGGCTATAATCTCGACAATCTCTTTCATGTGGATATCCTCTTTCTTATTTCTTCGCATGCTTCAAAGCATCGAATTTAGCCATAATACCCTGTTTCTTCAGCAAGGAACGAACCGTATCTGTCGGCTGAGCACCTTTCTGCATCCACTCGAGTGCCTTTTCTTCATCAACATTGACAACTGCAGGCTCCTTCGTGGAATCATAGTTTCCAAGAATCTCGATGAAACGGCCGTCACGCGGAGCGCGGGAATCAGCAACAACAATGCGATAGAACGGATGTTTTTTAGCACCCATGCGATTCAAACGAATTTTAACTGCCATTATAAATTCACCTCCTTAAGGTAGTGTAAATATTCAATGCATAAACGGAAGCTTGAATCTTCCTAAGCCCATAGGACTCTTTTGCATTTTTTTCATTTTCTTCATCATTTTTTTCATTTCAGCAAACTGCTTAATGACTTTATTGACATCCTGCACACGTGTACCGCTGCCGAGAGCAATACGCTTGCGGCGGCTTCCGTTAATAACGGATATATCCGCGCGTTCCTTCGGTGTCATGGAACGGATAATTGCTTCGACATGCTTAATTTCCTTGCCGTTGAAGTCAACATCCACACCCTCAAGCTGTTTCTTGATATTTCCCATACCCGGGAGCATCCCGAGAATCTGCTCAAAGGAGCCCATCTTTCTGACCTGCTGAAGCTGGTCGAGAAAATCATCCAGAGTGAACTCGTCCTTACGGAACTTTTTCTCCATCTTCTGGGCTGTTTCGATGTCATAGACATCCTGCGCTTTCTCAATCAGGGAAAGCACATCACCCATACCGAGGATTCTGGAAGCCATACGGTCAGGATAGAACGGCTCAAGTGCTTCGAGCTTTTCACCCATACCGACGAACTTAATCGGACAGCCTGTCACAGCTTTTACGGAAAGTGCAGCACCTCCGCGTGCGTCACCATCCATCTTGGTCATAACGATACCGTCCAGACCAAGATTGGAATTAAAGCTTTCAGCGACATTTACCGCGTCCTGACCTGTCATAGCGTCAACAACAAGCAGAATCTCATGCGGTTTGACTTCTGACTTTATAGACTGCAGCTCCTGCATCAGCTCTTCATTTATATGAAGACGTCCGGCGGTATCAATGATTATGACATCAGCCGCGTGGGAATTTGCATACGGAATCGCGGATTTAGCAATCGTAACCGCATCTGTTCCCGGTTCCATTGAGAACACAGGAATATCAAGCTGCTCACCAAGAACCTGAAGCTGTTTAACAGCAGCCGGTCTGTATATATCATCTGCGACAAGCAACGGATGTTTTCCCTGCTTGCGAAGGGATAACGCGAGCTTTCCGGCGGTAGTAGTCTTACCTGCACCCTGCAGACCAACCATCATAATGACCGTCGGCGGTACAGATGAAATATTCAGCTTGCTCTGCGAACCGCCCATAAGCGCAGTCAGCTCTTCGTTAACAATCTTGATTACAACCTGAGCCGGTGTCAGTGTCTGCAATACATCCTGACCGATTGCCCGCTCTTTTACGTTCTTTACAAAATCTTTTACA
This sequence comes from Schwartzia sp. (in: firmicutes), assembly GCA_024691625.1. Classification (GTDB taxonomy): domain Bacteria; phylum Bacillota; class Negativicutes; order Selenomonadales; family Selenomonadaceae; genus Schwartzia. The sequence goes on along the minus strand of JAILNL010000154.1, from coordinate 2,058 downwards.
ACCTTAAAGTTAACGTCTGCTTCAAGTAACGCCATGCGGACGTCCCGCATAGCGGCATTTACGTCATCTTCAGTCAGCTTTCCGTGTCCACGTAATTTTTTAAACGTTTCCTGTAATCTATCCGATAAACCCTCAAAAATCACGTTTCATCCTCCTGCTCAAAATTAGTAAATGGCAAAATATCCTTTAATATCGTCGCCTTTTCATCGACGTTCACAAATTCGGCTTTGTTCAGCTTTTCATATATACGGTCAAACTCATCACGCTGCGCCGACACCTTCCTCAAAAATCCGAGCTTCTCCTCGTATTCCTCCAATGCCAGTCCTGAGCGTTTAATCATATCGTGGGCGGCCTGCCTGGTTATTCCCATCTCATCTCCGATTTCGGATAAAGAAAAATCATCAAAAAGATGCATTCTGAGGCACTTCTGCTGCTTCTTTGTCAGCAGCCCGCCGTATAAATCGAACAACGCCGATGTATGTAACAGTTCATCAATCATATATCTCACCCTATGTGTCAAGATAAAAACTTGACATACGACAGTATATACGATTCAAATTTTTATGTCAAGGATTTTTACTTGTCAAATAATGCCTTTGAATATTCCTCTGCCGAGAACGGTCTGAGATCCTCGATTCCTTCACCCACACCAATCCATTTGATAGGAATGGAAAGCTCTGATTTGATACCGATGACAACGCCGCCCTTTGCGGTTCCGTCAAGCTTAGTCAGAACAACTCCCGTAACCGGAGCCGACTGGGTGAAAAGCTTTGCCTGGCTGACAGCGTTTTGTCCCGTTGTTGCATCAAGCACCAAAAGAGTTTCATGCGGAGCGCCCGGAATCTCACGGCCAACAACACGATTGATTTTCTCAAGCTCTGACATAAGATTTGTTTTCGTCTGCAGTCTTCCCGCAGTATCAACAATCAAAATATCAATGCCTCTTGCCTTTGCTGCTTTTACGGCATCAAAAACCACAGCCGCGGGGTCAGAGCCTTCCTCATGCTTGATGACCTCGGCACCTGTGCGTTTTCCCCATATTTCAAGCTGGTCGATGGCAGCCGCACGGAAAGTATCGGCAGCAGCAAGCATAACCTTCTTGCCATAATAGTTGTAAAAAGCACTCAGCTTTCCGATAGTCGTTGTTTTGCCGGCACCGTTGACTCCAACAATAAGAATTACCGTCGGGCCTACTGCCGCCATACGTACACCGGCACCGCCCTCAAGCAGAATTTCCGTTATCTTTTTCTCCAAAAACGGCTTTAAATCAGCAGGTGTATGTCTCTCTTTCTTTTTAATTCCCTTCCGTACTTCCTGCATCAGCTTTTCGGTTGTAGATATACCTACATCCGCCATGATAAGAATCTCTTCTATCTCATCCAAAAGGTCATCGCTGATATCTGCATAGCCCAAAACAGCTGTCCCGATTTTTGCGGTCAGCGTTTCCCTAGTCCGTGTAAGACCTTTTTTCAAACGGTCAAAAAATCCCATTATATTTTCCTCCTGTTAACCGGCAATATCATCAAGCTTAACCGACAAAATCTTCGAAACTCCGGCATCCTCCAAAGTGACACCGTACATCATATCCGCCGATTCCATCGTTCCTTTTCTGTGCGTTACTACTACAAACTGTGTCTGCTGAGCAAACTCCTGCAGGAATTTTCCAAAACGCATAATATTCGCTTCATCCAGCGGAGCGTCAATCTCATCCAAAACAGAGAACGGAGCCGGTCTTACCTTTAAGAACGCAAACAGCAGCGCAATAACCGTCAATGCGCGCTCGCCGCCCGACAGCACAGACAAATTCTGCTGCTTTTTCTCAGGGAGCTGGACATTGATTTCGACACCGGACTGCAGAATATCTTTTTCATTCGTTAAAGATAGCTCTGCATGACCGCCGCCGAACAACGCAATAAATATGTCATTGAAATGCTGCTGTATCTGCACGAAAGCAGCCTTAAACTGCTTCGTCATTGTCAGGTCAATCTCAGCAATAATCTTCATCAGATTTTCTTTCGCATCCAAAAGATCATCTGCCTGCAGCTTGAGAAAATCATA
>JAILNL010000131.1 GCA_024691625.1 Schwartzia sp. (in: firmicutes) | reverse complement strand
GCATGAGCAAAAACGTAACGAACAAATCCCGAACAGTCAAACCCGCTCGGTGAAGTACCACCGAACACATACGGAACGCCAATATAATCCATCGCAGTCTATACGATACGACGGGAATAATAATTGGATCCGCGGCTTACTGCAGGCATGTCTTTACCCAGTAAAGCTGAGTAAGTAGCAGGCCCGACCTGACCGTCGACATTCATCCCATGTGATGCCTGAAACTCTTTTACTGCAGCAACCGTTCCCGGACCGTAGTCGCCATCGGCAACCACATCAAATCCGAGATCAGCCAAAGCACCCTGAATCTCAGCAACATCATTTCCCTGATCTCCCACGCTGAATGACTCAGCACTCGCCAAGGAAAAGCAGCACATGCAAAGCAATGAAACAAAAAAGATGCGTACTGCTTTACTCAAAAAGCCACTCCTCTCTCTATTCGCCTACGAGGTTAGCTGTCGGGTTAGGGTAGAGAAGACCACCCTTGTCCTTTCTCAGAGAGAAACAAACAACATTCACCCCAAAAACCTGGTTCCCCCGCTCCTGAGCTGGATTCGGCTTTTTATACAGGCACTGTGCGATATAAGACATTACGCCCGTGCCCAACTCACTTTTATATAATACGACATAAAAATTAAAATTCCTTCTTTTTTATGTAAATAATTATTAATTTTTTACATATATGAAAGAATTAAAATAAACAGATGCCTGTTTATGGCAGGCATCCGGTATTTTCACGCGAGTACTCAATAAGCCGAGTTCTGTTCCGCATAAGCGGCAGCAATCATTTATCTGGACTTGCAGTTACCTGCAAGCTCAAGCGACTCAACCCGGAAGGTTCCGCGGGCCGCATCATCCCTTCCCTATTTGGTCTTGCTCCGCGTGGGGTTTATCAAGCCAGCCAGTCACCTGACTGCTGGTGCGCTCTTACCGCACCTTTCCACCCTTACCGGTTGCCCGGCGGTTTCCTTTTCTATGACACTTTCCCGAAGGTCACCCTTGCTGGACGTTATCCAGCACGCTGCCCTGTGGAGCCCGGACTTTCCTCAAATGCCTCAAGGACATCAGCGATTGCCTTTCGTACTCGCAAATATATATTTTACAGTTTTTGGCAATATTTGGCAACAATCCTTCAAATAACCTTAAAAAAATCGCTCAGCGAGTCATCTGCCACAACCTCAACATTTTTACCGCCATGCACCTTTTTAAGTGCTTCCGTCAGGTAGTCTGCAACCACAGACACAACAGGCTGCTCAGTTGAAAAATGTCCGGCGTCAATGACATGGATTCCCAGCTCTGCCGCACGCTGTGCGTCGTGATATCGTACATCACCTGTCACATAAGCATCACAGCCCATAAATGATGCTCTCTCGATAAATTCAGCACCGCTTCCGCTGCAGAGTGCCACCTTCTTAATCATTCTGTCTCCGGCTTTCACCAGACGCAGATATTCCGCATTCAGACCCTTCTTTACATCAGCCGCAAAATCCTCTGCCGTCATCGGCGTATCAACAACTCCAATACGTCCGAGGCTGTGAACCTCTCCCCGGTTTACCAGAGGATATAAATCATAAGCAGGTTCCTCATAGGGATGTGCCTTTATCATTTCCCGTACAACCCTTTCTTTCAGTCCTTTCGGGAAAATCGTCTCAATGCGGACCTCATCTACAGTCTCAAGTTTATCCTCTGTACCGATAAAAGGATGTGTACCGCTCAGCGGGCGGAACGTACCCTTCCCATCTACATTGAAGCTGCATTCACTGTAATTACCTATATGACCTGCACCCGCCGAAAAAACAGCCCCACGTACAGAATCCGCATAATCCTTCGGTACATACACTGCCAATTTTATGAGCTGTTCTTCTCCCGTGATATCAAACGGCTTTATATCCCGGAGCCCGATTTTTTCCGCCAGCACATCATTTACCCCGCCCTTTGCGATATCGAGATTTGTATGTGCCGCAAATACTGCTATATCATGCTTTAACAGCTCCGAAAACTTCTTCCCGTCAGGCAAATCTGTCCGCAGCTTCTTGAAAGATTTGAAAATCAGCGGATGATGGGAAACTATCATATCAAAGCCTTCATCAGCAGCGCGGGCAATTATTTCATCCCGCACATCGAGGCAGACAAGTATCTTGTTAATCTCCTGCGAGGGACTTCCAACCAAAAGGCCGGGATTATCCCAGTCCTCTGCAAGTCTGCGTGGTGCAAGCTTTTCCATTGCATCCATAATGACCTGACATTTTACCATTGTTTTCCCTCCAGCTCCTTGATTTTCGCGCCAATCTCACGGATTCTCTCAATATCCGGATGACCGCTTCTTCTAAGTCCGTCCAGAATACGCTGATACTTCGCAATCCTTTCCTCTACATGTCTTGTATAGAGTTCAGGTTTATTACTGCAAAGCACAGGCCCGATTTCAAGCAGTACAGGTTCCGGCATGGCTTCTGCTCCAGGCTCTGCCGCAATAATTTCATACAGCCTGTCATCTACCTCTGCCAGTCTTTCATCAACAATGTGCCAACCGTTTTTATACAGCCAAGCACGGAGCAGAGGCGAATCATTCATTGGCTGTAAAACAACGCGTTTCAGGCTTCTGAAAACGTCAGGCACCGCATTAAGAATATGGGCAATCAGTTCTCCGCCCATTCCCGCGATGCAGACACACTCAACCTCGCCCTTCTCCAAAGCAAAAAGGCCGTCTCCGCAGCGGACAGGAATATCATCCAGCAGTCCTGCTGCTTTCAGCGTTGCGCGGGCAGCCTCGCACGGCCCTTCATTTTTATCGGTTGCAATGACCTTCGGGGATTTTCCTTCAGTATACAAATGCATAGCAAGATATGCAT
>JAILNL010000098.1 GCA_024691625.1 Schwartzia sp. (in: firmicutes) | reverse complement strand
TAAGTCGAGTTTTGGCAAGCTGCATGCAGAGGCTTTTGTTGATGACAAACTCGTGGCACAGGGTGATTTTATATTCGCTTTGAAAAAGCCCGAAGATTAAATTGCAAGAAATAAAGAAAAACAAAGAAAAAAGTACAGATTAAGTAGATTTTTGCCGTAAAATGATGATGTTCCTACAGAATAGGAGAAAATGAGCTGTTTTAGTCCTAAACCGACTGCGAGAAATGTCATATCTGGGGGATTATATTTTACGTAAGGGTAGGTGCCCTAAAAAGCAGGATCGGTGAAGGAGTGTAGGAAATGAACGCGGAGAATGAAAACACGAATAAAATACATGAGACCGCGGTAATATATCCGGGCGCGAAGCTTGGAAAAAATGTTGAGGTAGGTCCGTATGCAGTAATTGGTCCGAATGTTACCATCGGGGATGGCACGGTTGTTGGTCCTCATGTTGTCATTACAGGCTGGACGACGATCGGCAAGGACTGCAAATTCTATCAGTTTGCGTCCATCGGAGAAGAACCGCAGGATTTGAAATTTGTCGGTGAAAAAAGCTATGTTGTTATCGGAGATCGTACGAAGGTGCGCGAGTGCACGACGATTCACCGTGCAACAGGCGAGGGTGAGGAAACCCGCATCGGCAATGACTGTCTCCTTATGGCAACGGTTCATATTGCACATAACTGTATTGTTGGCAATAATGTTATAATGTCGAATGCTGCTATGATTGCCGGACATGTTCAGGTTGAGGACCGTGTCGTTATCGGCGGAATGTCTGGAGTTCATCAGTTCGTCAAAATCGGACGGAATGCGATGGTCGGAGGAATGAGCCGTCTTACTCAGGATGTGGTTCCTTATACTATCGTCAATGGAGCACCGGCACGGGCAATCGGACTTAACAGTGTAGGTATTTCCCGTGCGGGGATTCCTTCGGAATCACGCCGCCGCATAAAGCAGGCATATAAAATTCTGTACCGTTCCGGATACAATGTTTCGAAGGCTATTGAGGTTATTGAGCAGGAAGTGGATTCCTGTGTGGAGGTTGATCATTTCCTCCGTTTCCTGAGGAACGCTGACCGCGGTATATGCCGCGGAGGCCGCAACGATTCGGATAATGGTTGAACGGTAACTGGAGGATACAATGGAAAAAATCGGACTCTTGGCAGGTGTCGGGCATCTGCCGGTTGAGTGCGCACAGGCCGCAAAGAAGCTGGGATATGAGGTTTATGCGGTAGCGCTGCTTTCCGAAGTTGATGAGACATTAAAGGATAATGTAGCCGGATATGCGGAGATAAATGTTGCCAAAGTCGGTAAAATCATAGATTTTTTGAAAGAAAATGATGTACATAAGGTCACTATGATTGGTAAGGTCACCAAGGAACTGCTTATGAGCGGCAATTATGCGCTGCCGGATTTCCGGACAGTAAAGATTCTTTGGTCGCTGCCTGACCATAAGGACGATACGATTATGCTGTCTTTTGTTGAAGAACTGGCAAAGGATGGGATTGAGGTCTGTGACCAGACGCTTCTGATACGACCGTTGATGCCGTCGGAAGGAACGCTTACGAAACGTGAGCCGACTGAATCGGAACGCAAGGATATGGAATTTGGATTCCGTATGGCAAAAGAGATTGGCCGTATGGATGTCGGGCAGACGGTTGTTGTCAAAGAGCAGGCTGTTATGGCATTGGAAGCGATTGAGGGAACTGATGCCTGTATTGACCGCGGAGGCAAGCTGGCTCGCGGGGGAGCGGTTGTTGTGAAGGTTGCAAAGCCTGAGCAGGACCTTAGATTTGATGTTCCTGCCGTTGGGGTCGCTACCATTGAGCATATGGCAGCTGTTGGTGCGAAGGCGCTGGCCATCGAAGCTGGACGGACTCTGCTGGTTGATCGGGAGGACGTTATCGCTCTGGCGGAAAAGAATAAGATAACGATTGTAGCCATGTCTATGTAGTCCGTGGATGAATAGAAGCGCGGCGGATACTACGAAAAGTATCTGCCGCTTTTTTGTGTCTTTGGCAAAACTGGAATAAATGCGTTATAATAAAGTGTTAGCGGTTATTTGAAAGGGAAAGGAGGCGAATGTATGAAGATAATGTTTTCTGCCGGAGAAGTGTCCGGAGATTTACACGGTGCAAGTATTGCCACAGCTATTCGTGAAGTTTCTCCGGAGACGGAGCTTATAGGCTTCGGGGGCAGACAGATGCAGGCCGCAGGAGTACGTCTTGTGGCGGACATGGCAGATTACAGCGTCATGGGCGTGTGGGAGGTTATCTTGAACATTCGCCGTATTCTTCGCCTTCTCAATCATTTGACAGACGTGATGAAAAAAGAACGTCCTGATCTTTTGGTACTTATTGATTACCCCGATTTTAACTGGAGACTTGCCAAGAGAGCAAAAGAAATAGGGATTCCGGTATTTTCATATATTCCACCGTCCGCGTGGGCATGGCGGAAAGGCCGCGCGAAGTCATGCGCGGCTCTTGCTGATGAGTTTGCTGCCATATTTCCGTTTGAAACAAAGGTTTACGAGGATGCCGGAGCAAATATCAGCTTTGTGGGGAATCCGCTTGTTGATAAGGTTCATGCTGCCATGAGCGATGAAGAGGCTAGGGAATATTTCGGAATAAAGTACGGGGAATATCCCGTTCTTTTGATGCCGGGAAGCCGCCGGCAGGAGATAAAGCTGCTTTTTCCGGCAATGCTGGAGGGAGCAAAAAGAATTCTTGAAGAAAAGCCGGACGCTGTTTTCTATCTGCCTGTTGCGCAGAGCATGGCACAGGCAGATATGGAAAAGATGGCTGAAAGTGCCGGTGTTCCTGTGCGTTTTACTCATGACCATACCTATGATCTTATGGGACAGGCGGAATTTGCGCTTGCCACCTCGGGTACTGTCATTTTAGAGGCGGCGCTTATGGGGCTCGCGTGTATAGTGCTTTATCGTCTGTCGCCTGTTTCGTATTTTTTCGGAAAGCTTTTGGTGCATGTAAAGTTTTTCAGCCTGCCGAATATTCTGCTTGATGAGGAAATTCAGCCGGAGCTTCTTCAGGAGGAGGTAAATCCTGACAGGATTTTGAAGGAATCACGTCGCTTTTGGGAAGAACCGTCTTATTCGGCGGGGGTGCGTGAAAAGCTGCGCTTGGCCTGTGAACGTTTGGGCAAGCCCAATGCGGCAAAACGTGTGGCGGAGAAAATTTTGGATGCCGCGGCACGTTACGGAAAAAACAAAGGTTCTTTGGGAGGAACGTAATGAAGAATTATTCGCGTCTCTTGAAATATATACTTCCATATAAAAGACGGCTTTTCGAAGCCATTATCTGCATCGTAATCGCGGCAGGTGCGAATCTGTATCTTCCGTGGATTATAAAAGATATGATTGATAAGGTTCTGGCTGAAAAGGATATGATGATGCTTAATGTTATTTCGGCGGGCATTATCATTACCTTCCTTATTCGAGGAATTTTTTACTACGGTCAAAGTTACCTCGTGTCTTTTGTTGGTGAACGTGTTATCATAGATGTCAGGGAAATTTTGTTCAAAAAATTTCAGCGTTTGCCGCTTTCTTATTTTGACCGTCACCAGACCGGTGAAATAATGAGTTACATCACAAATGATGTTGCGGCTTTGCAGAATGCGCTTGTAGACCGCCTTATCGAACTTGTTACGGAGACTTCGATTTTTATCGGTTCTCTCGTAATGATGTTCCTTCTTGACTGGCAGCTCAGTCTCCTGACGCTTATTACGGTTCCTCTTGTTGGCGAGGCTATGAAGATTTTCGGAAGAAAGATGAAATCCTCCGGTGCTGTCATACAGGAGCGTCTTGCTGATATTACGGCGCTTATGCAGGAAAGCATTTCTGCGGTTCGTGTTGTAAAGTCTTTTGTTCGCGAAGATTTTGAGATTGACCGTTTCACAAAACAGAATGATTTGAATTTCCGGGCACAGATGAAAAGCGTGCAGATACAGAGCCTTCTGACGCCTACCGTTGAGTTTCTTGCGGCAGTGGCCGTTACAGTTATTGTATGGTTTGGCGGCTATGAGGTTGTAAACGGAAATATCACGGCTGGTGCACTGGTTGCATTTTTGACCTATGCGGTCAATCTTGCTAATCCGGTCAAAAGAATCAGCCGTGTTTATGGTACTATTCAGAAAGCAATGGCCGGCGCAGACCGTGTTTTTGCTATAATGGATATGCCGGAAGCAATTTCGGACAAGCCGGAGGCAAAGCCTATTCCGGCGGTGAAGGGCCGTGTTGAGTTTGATGATGTAACCTTCGGATACAAGGAAGATGTGCCGGCACTTCAGAATATCAGTTTTTCGGCTGAACCCGGGCAGATGATTGCTTTTGTCGGGCCAAGCGGTGCTGGAAAATCTACTGTGGCAAACCTTATCCCGCGGTTTTACGATGTTACGGGCGGTGCCATTCGTATAGATGGGCAGGACGTCCGTGATGTTACCATGTCTTCTCTGCGTGAACAGATTGGTATCGTTCCCCAGGAAACGATGCTGTTTTCGACAACGGTCAGGGAGAATATACGTTATGGGCGTCTTGACGCATCTGATGAGGAAATTATTCAGGCAGCAAAGGACGCTAATGCCCACGATTTCATCATGCAGCTTCCGGAAGGCTATGATACTAAAATCGGAGAACGTGGAATGAACCTTTCCGGAGGACAGCGGCAGCGTATTGCTATTGCACGCGCAATTTTAAAAGATCCGCAGCTGCTTATTCTTGATGAAGCAACCTCTGCCCTTGATACGGAAAGTGAGAAGATTGTGCAGGCCGCTCTCGACAGGCTGATGGTCGGGCGCACTTCTTTTGTAATAGCACATCGTCTTTCCACTATATTCAACGCCGATCAGATTTATGTAATCGAAAAGGGGCGTATACGCGAGCACGGCACCCATGAGGAACTGCTGCAGCTCGGCGGGCTCTACAGCAGCCTTTACAAAATTCAGTTCAGCAAATAACAATTTACAGTAGGGGAAAAAACATGCAGTTACTTTATAATATCGCCGCCATAATTGTGGTGCTGCTCATAATCCCGGTTTTTGCGGTCAGAGCGATTCGTGAGAGGGGGTTTGTTGAGCGCATTCGTCAGTCCCTGGGCTTTGTACCTGAGGAGGAGCTGGCAAAGGTAGCGAAGAAAAACTGTATATGGGTTCATGCAGCATCAGTCGGAGAGGTTGTGGCAGCAAGCCCGCTTATCAAGGAATTCCGTAAGGAATTCCCCAAAAGTCCGATTCTTGTTTCTGTTGTAACGACGAGTGGCTATGAGATGGCTAACCGCATTATAAAGGATGCAGACAGTATCATCTATTTCCCGCTTGATCTGCCGCTTTTGGCCGCGCACATGGTACGCATGATTACTCCGCGTGTCTTTATGCCGGTTGAGACAGAGCTTTGGCCGAACTTCCTGCGTGCGTGCCGTACCATGAATATCCCCGTCATGATGGTCAACGGGCGTATCAGTGATAAGAGCGTAAAGCGGTATCATCATCTGCACAGCCTGCTGGACGATATGATTGGTACAGTGACCAGATTTGCCATGCAGTCTCCTATTGACGCGGAGTACATTATCCGCCTTGGAGCCAATCCGAATCTTGTCGTTGTAACAGGCAATACAAAATTTGATCAGACTTACACTGATGTAAGCGAAGAAGAAAAGAACCGTCTCATAGCCGAAATGGGATTGACCGGCAATGACGGTATTTTCCTTGCGGGAAGTACGCACCGCGGCGAAGAAGATTCTGTTCTTCAGGCTTTCAAGGAAGTCCGCAAAGAAAAGCCAAACGCGAAGCTGGTTATTGCTCCGCGTGAACTTTTGCGTGTCCGCGAGGTTATTGCAATCTGTCACAGAGCGGGCTTTAAGACAGTACGTCGTACAGAGCTTTTGGAAAATCCTGCCGAAGGGCATGATATTGTTATACTTGATACAATCGGCGAGCTTGGAAAGGTTTACAGTGTCGGTGATGTTATTTACGTCGGAGGCAGTCTTATCGCCCACGGCGGACATAATATCCTTGAGCCGGCTGCCCACGGTAAGGCAATAATCGTCGGCTTTAATATGTTCAACTTCAAAGAGACCCATGCTCTTTTCACAAAGCGCAACGCTGTTGTTACGGTGCAGAACTCTGATGAGCTTACAAAAGAGGTTGTAAGACTCTTTGATGATGATACAGAAAGACATCGCATGGAAGCGGAAACTCTCGCAATCTGCGGCGAAAACAAGGGTGCTGCAAGGCGTTCGGCGGTTCTTCTCCACGAAATGCTTGAACAGGTCGAGGAGAGACGTCTGGCAAGCGGTTATATCAAGTCCACGAATAAGGTTGAGAACTTCCAGACTTATTTCTACCACCTTATTCACAGCCGCCAGGGGCATGGGTTCCTCGTTCAGATGTTTATTGCTGTTCTTTATGTATTCTCCCTGATTTACGGTGGGCTTGTAAACTTAAAGCTTACAGGTTATAAATTCGGCGTATTCAGCCGTAAAAAACTCGGTTGCTTTGTTATCAGTCTTGGTAACATTACTGTTGGTGGTACAGGAAAAACCCCGACAGCACAGCGTCTTGCCCGTGAGATTCGAAATCTCGGATATCGGGTTGTAATCTTGAACCGCGGCTATCGTGCGAAGTGGCGCGGTGATGTCGGCGTCGTATCTGACGGTAAAACTTTACACATGTCAGCTGCGGAGGCAGGCGACGAAGCGTATATGCTTGCGAAGCATCTGCCGGACGTGCCGGTACTTATCGGACCTGAGCGTTATTATACCGGTACTTATGCTATTGAGCATTTCGGCGCTGAGGTAGCTATCCTTGACGACGGCTATCAGCACTGGCAGCTTGAGCGCGATATGGATATCGTACTCATTGATGCCGTGAATGTTTTCGGAAACGGATATATGCTTCCGAGAGGTACTCTTCGTGAGCCGATTTCACATATTGACCGTGCTGATATCTGCCTCCTGACGAAGGTGGATCAGGCTTCGGAGCCATCACGTCAGTACATACATAATGTTATTGCGGAAGAAAATAAGCATGCGCTTGTGGTGGAATCTGTTCATCGTCCGCGTGGTTTCATAGAACTTGCGGATTGGCATGCTAATATAACAAGCGAAGGTATTGATGTCAATCAGATGAAGGGCAAGCGTGTCATGGCAGTGTCTGCTATCGGAAACCCGGCGTCCTTCGAACAGACGCTGGCAAACCTCGGCGCGGTTGTTGTTGAAAGCCTGCGCTTCCCTGACCATCATGACTATACAGAGCAGGAAATGCTTGATGCGGCAAATCTTGCCGTTCAGATGGATGCGGAGGCAGTCGTTATCACAGAAAAAGATGCCGTAAAAGTACCTCTTCTTACGCGTGATACCATTATGGGAAAACTTGGACATGAGGTACCAATTTATGTTGTCAGCGTCGAGGTTACCTTTCAGGATAACGAAGGACGGCTTTTGGACTGCATTCAGCAGCATCTTAAAGAAAAGCTTGGGAAATGACATAATAAGATTTCCTCATTTGTACAAAGGAGTATTTAAGCATGAAAACACTTTGCGTTATTCCGGCACGTTACGCGTCCACGCGTCTGCCGGGAAAACCGCTTAAGGATATTGCGGGAAAGCCTATGATTTGTAGGGTATATGACCGTGCGGTACAGGCCAAAAAGCTTACCGACGTGGTTGTTGCCACGGATGATGAGCGTATAGTTGAAGCCGTCGGGAAAAACGGCGGCAAGGCTATGATGACCGCAAAGGACCATCCTACAGGAACTGACCGCCTCGCAGAGGTGGCGGCAGCGTATCCTGATATAGATCTCATTATCAATGTACAGGGTGACGAGCCTCTTATTGAGCCTTCGCTCATTGATGAGCTTGCCGGGGTATTTGAAGAGGATAAAGAGCTTCAGATGGCAACGGTCATGACTCCGATGACTGATGCGGAAGAGCAGAAAAATCCGAATAATGTCAAAGTTGTTACCGACAAAAACGGATATGCGTTGTATTTTTCACGATCCCTGCTTCCGTATCCGCGTGTTGAAGGCAAAGCTCCGGTGCATAAGCATATCGGTATTTACGCCTATAAGCGGGATTTTCTTTTGCAGTACGCGAAACTCGCTCCGACGCCTCTTGAGCAGGCCGAGTCTCTTGAGCAGCTCAGGGCATTGGAGAACGGATACCGCATCCGTGTAATCGCAACAGACGCAAAATTTGTTGGCGTCGATACTGCAGAGGATCTTGCAAAGGTCAATGAAATATACAAAAAAATGAAATAGTTCGACAAAAGATGTCCCCTACCTCTCTAGACGGGGACAGGGGCAAATAACAGGCGGTGAACATATCTCCGGCCTCGTTGAAACGCTGATAGAGGAAGTTTTGCCTTTGGCAAAACCGGAACGAAAGCGTTATAAAGCAGTAACAGGCAAAGCCATAAGCTTTGCAGCGAAAGGGGAAGGTTTTTGCAGTTCCCCATGAAAGAAAGGTTGTGTAGCATGAATACAGTAAAAATAGGAAATTTTGAGATGGGTGCAGGCAATCCACTGGTTCTCATGGCAGGCCCGTGCGTTCTTGAAGATTATGAACGCTGCCTCTTTATCGGCAGAACAATCCGTGATATCACCAGCCGTCTCGGTATTCCTTATATTTTTAAAGCATCCTTTGATAAGGCTAACCGTTCGTCCTTCCATGGATTCCGTGGACCGGGTATAGATAAAGGCCTTGAGATGCTTGCTAATATCAAGAAGGAGCTCGGTGTTCCCGTCGTTACGGATATTCACAATGAGTTCCAGCCGGAGTCTGTTGCAAAGGTCGTGGATGTCCTGCAGATTCCGGCATTCCTGTGCCGCCAGACAGATCTTCTGAATGCAGCGGCAAAAACCGGTGCGGTTGTAAATGTCAAAAAAGGTCAGTTCATGGCTCCGAAGGATATGAGAAATGTTGTTGACAAGCTTCTTGAGGGAGGAAACTCCAATATTGTTCTTACGGAGCGCGGCGCTTCCTTCGGATATAATAATCTTGTTGTAGATATGAGAAGCTTTCCTATCATGCGTTCATTCGGTTATCCGGTAGTGTTTGACGCTACTCACAGTGTACAGCTTCCCGGCGGCTCCGGAACAAGCTCAGGCGGAAACCGTGAGCTTGCGGAATATCTTGCACGCGCGGCTGTGGGCGCAGGTGTAGACGGTCTTTTCATGGAGGTTCACGACAATCCGGAAGAAGCTCTCTGCGACGGGCCAAACAGCATTTACCTCGACAAACTGGAGGATATTCTTAAGGACTGCCTGTCGATTTATAATATCGTACGCAAAAAACTTTACTGAGGAAGGTCGAAAGCATGAGCTTGATCAAGGAAAAAGCCGCAGATACACTGCGTATGGAAATAGATGCGGTCACAAAGCTGCTTGACCGTATTGATGACGAATTTGAGGATGCGGTTAAAAGTATCCTCGAATGCAGGGCGCGTATTATAGTGACGGGAATCGGAAAATCTGGGCATGTCGGGCAGAAGATTGCCGCTACGCTGGCAAGTACGGGAACTCCCTCGTTTTTTATGCACCCGGCGGAAGCATTCCACGGTGATCTCGGAATGGTTACAGCGGACGATATAGTGCTTGCTATTTCCAATAGCGGTGAGACTAATGAGGTTGTAAATATTCTCCCTATTATCCGCCGTATCGGAGCAAAGATTATAGCTCTCTGCGGACGCCGTGAATCAACCCTTGGCAAAAATGCCGACTGGTTTATTGATGCGGGAGTCGAGTCTGAGGCATGTCCTTTGGGCCTTGCCCCGACATCGAGCACTACAGCGGCACTTGCTATGGGTGATGCTATGGCTATGGCACTTCTTTCTGCGCGTAATTTTACAGCTCAGGATTTTGCTGTATTCCATCCCGGCGGTTCGTTGGGGCGCAAGCTCTTGCTCACGGTTGAAAATGTCATGCATTCCGGGGACGAGAATCCTGTCATCGGAGTAGAAAAGACGGCGAAGGAAGCGCTCTTTGTCATGACGGCAAAGGGTGTCGGCGCCACATCGGTGGTTGCATCAGACGGAACCTTCATAGGGCTCGTAACAGACGGAGATATACGCCGCTGTCTTGCTCAGGGAAGTGAGTTTCTCAATGAACCTGTAGACAATTTCATGACGAAAAATCCAATCACAATTACAAAGGACAAGCTTGCCGCATCGGCACTGAGCATCATGGAAAAGCACAAACCGCGTCCGATTACGGTGCTCCCTGTTATTGATGAGGCAAATCATCCGGTTGGAATTGTGCATCTGACGGACCTTCTGCGTCAGGGAGTTGTGTGATATGGAAGGCGCAAGAACAGTGGATGCCTTCGGGCGTGCACAAAAGATTCGCATGATCATTTTCGATGTTGATGGAGTTCTTACAGACGGCGGCGTTTATATCGGTGCCGAAGGAGAGCTTTTCAAGGCCTTTAATATTAAGGACGGCATGGGGATTGCGCTCTGGCAGAGGGCCGGATTGAAAACGGCAATCATCACGGGGCGTACTTCCAAAATGCTGGAGCAGCGCGCTGCCGAGCTTCATATCACGGAGTTTCGCCAGGGCTGTATCGACAAACGTGATGCATATAAAGAGATTAAAGAGAAGCATTCTCTCACTGATGAAGAAATAGCCTACATAGGCGATGATCTCATTGACCTGCCTGTCATGCTGCAGGTTGGACTGGCAGCTGCTCCGGCGGATGCGGTCGTTGATGTCCGTGACCGTGCACATTTTGTGGCCTGCAAGACCGGCGGACACGGAGCAGTACGCGAGGTGCTTGAGTTTATTATGAAATCCCAGGGCCTTTGGCGGGATATCGTAAACACTTTTTTGAGTTGAATTTGGAGGAACATGTATGATTTATCGCTGCCTTATGCTGCTCAGCAGAATTATCTGCTGCCTGCCGCATTCGGTTCTGCTTTCGCTGGGCCGGGGAGCGGGTATTCTGTATTACAAGTTCATAAAGAAGCAGCGTGAACGCGCCGTGGAACAGATGATGGCCGGACTTAATATTTCCGAAGATGAAGCAAGAAAACTGGTCCGCGAGTCGTTCATAAATCTCGGTACAAATGTGTTTGAGATACTGTATATGCCGCATCTCAACAAAAAGAATTTTCATAAATACATTGAGATTGACCATTTGGAACGGCTTACAGACGCGCTGGCGGAAGGCCGCGGCGCAGTCGTGCTTACCGGCCATATCGGTACATGGGAATGGCTGTCTGCTGCGTTCACGCTTTCGGACCTTCCTGTTACAGCTATTGCAAAGCCTCAGCCAAATGAGCAGTATACACGCGTGCTGAATGACCTTCGTGCAACAATTGACGTGGAGATATTCAGCCGCGGAACCAGTGAGCTTTTGGCTGCAGCACGCGCCCTTCGAAAAGGGAAAATACTCGGATTTTTGGCTGACCAGGATGCGGGTCCGGGCGGTGCATTTATAGATTTCCTTGGAAAGACTGCGTCTACACCTATGGGGCCGGCAGTTTTTGCATGCAAATTCAACGCACCTGTAGTTCCTGCGTTTATCCTCCGTAAGCCCGACGGCACACATAAGGTTGTTGTGGGAGAGGTAATGCGTTTTGAAGATCACGGAGATACGGATAAAGATTTGTATGACCTTACTGTGCGCATGACACGCATTCTTGAAAATATTATCCGCGAGAATCCTACCCAGTGGCTTTGGTTCCAGAAGAGGTGGAATACGCCGCCGGAAAATCAGCATATTAAACATCACACGGTCAAGGCGGAAGGTGATCAGCAATGAGCATGGAAAAGAAAATGAAAATGATGCTGATGCTTGCGGCCGCTGCCTTTATCGGCGGCATCGCATGGGTTGTTTTGTCCGTGCCCAAGGAAGAGAATATAAAAGAAGCGGCAGACCCGGGGCCGCGTCTTATGGAATATTCCTCCAACACAATTCGGGAGGAAAAAGACGGTAAGCTTGTATGGGAAATATATGCCGAGCAGTCCCAGATGAATGTAGACACTCAGGACACGGTTTTCCAGAACGTGACCGGGAAATATTATCAGGGCGATAAGCTGATTACCATTAAAGCCCCTCACGGTCTTTATAACAGCAAGACACGCAATGTTAAGCTGGACGGAGGCGTGAAGGCTGTCACAAGCGACAATGAAACGCTGGACTCGTCGGCCCTTGAATGGGTTGCGAATGAAGGAAAGCTGATTGCCGTGGGCAAAGCGAAGCTTGTCCGCCAGTCAGTAACGATTATGGCGGAACGCATCGAAGCAGCTGACGAATTCAATGTATTTAAGGCACAGGGTAATGCGCATATCGTGAAAGGAAAGGAATGAGCACGATGAAATCTATACAGAAAAAAAGCCTTGCAGCCGCAGCGGCTGTTCTTATGCTTGGTATTTCAGGTCTTGCGTCCGTTGGTGCAGAGCCTTCCAATGCACCATCGGAGCTTAACGGCGATGTGGTAGAATATAATGCAAGGACCGGGCTCATGACTGCTGACGGTCATGTTGTGCTGAAGCACAACGATGGCGTTGCAAGAGGAAGCCATGCGGAATATAATACAAAGACACAGGATGGTCTTTTGACCGGCGGAGTAGTTGCCGACCAGGGAAATACCCATCTTACATGTGACACGGTCCGTTTTGTTTCAGGAACTCAGTTCGTTGCAGAAGGAAATGTGCACGGAACTCAGGAAGATAAATCCTATGAAGGCCCCCGTGCGGAATATTCCTCTGATACGGAGTATCTGCGCCTTCCGGCCGGTGGAACTATCACAACTGCAGACGGTTCCTTTACAGCAGACTATATGGAAGGCTGGATGAAGGATAATCATGCCCGCGGAGTGGGCAATGCATATGTCACCAGCCCCAAGAGAAATTTTGAGGGTGGCGGCGATGAAGCTGAATACTTTGGCGCGGAAAGCGGCAAGGTGGTTCTGACGGGAAATGCATGGGCTATTCAGGACAATAACCGTCTAAAGAGCCAGCGCCTGACCGTTTATCTTGACGATCAGGGCAAGGCACAGACCACTGCGGATGAACCGGCTGAAAAGTAAGACCTGTCAGGGGAATAAAGGAGTTTTACGGTTTGTATATCGAAGCAAGAGATTTGGTAAAAACCTATAAAAATCGGAATGTAGTCGATCATGTGTCGATTAAGATGGAAACAGGGGAAATAGTTGGATTGCTCGGCCCTAACGGCGCGGGAAAAACGACTACCTTTTATATGATTATCGGAATTGAACGTCCGACGGCAGGGGAGGTATTTCTTGACGGAAAACCAATCGGCGGCCTTCCGATGCATTTGCGTGCCCAGATGGGTGTAAGTTATCTGGCACAGGAAGCATCTATATTCCGAAAACTGACTGTTGAAGAGAATCTTATGGCGATTCTTGAAACTACAGGAATCGGAAAGGATGCCTGTCATAAAAAAATAAGTGACCTTTTGGAGGAATTCCATGTCTCTCATGTGCGTGACCGTAAAGGAACAGAGCTTTCCGGCGGTGAGCGGCGCCGTGTTGAGATTGCCCGCTGCCTGGCATTGGAGCCTAAATTCATTCTGCTTGATGAGCCCCTCGCGGGTGTAGATCCTATTGCCGTTGCGGATATACAGGATATTATCGCGTATCTTAGAAAACGCGGCATAGGTATTCTCATTACCGACCATAATGTACGTGAGACACTCAGCATAGTAGACCGCGCGTATATTCTGAATAACGGTGAGATTCTTCTCGAAGGCGATCGTGATAAAATTGCCAACGACGAGCTTGCGAAGAAATATTATCTGGGCGATAACTTCACCCTGTAGGAGTAAAGGAAATAATGCATATTCGGCTTTTAGACCGCTATATATTCAGAGAGGTTTTTCTCACATTTCTGTTTGGTATCGCGGCATTCACAACAGTATTTGTGGGATCCGGAACACTGTTCCGAATCGCGCAGTATATGACAGAATACGGTGCTTCAGTGACATCGTGTATAAAGATTTTCGTTCTGAGCCTGCCCGGGGCAGTTATCTGGACATTTCCTATGTCCATGCTCCTTGGAACGCTTTTGGCTTTTGGACGTCTTTCTTCATCCAGTGAAATCACGGCAATGAAATCATGCGGCGTGAGCTTTTGGCGTATAGCTGCTCCAGCACTGATTCTCGGCTTTTTTGTCAGCATTTTTGCCGTATGGTTCAATGAGTACATTGTTCCCTGGTCCAACGAGGCCTATTCACGGGTGCTGAATTATGAAATCAAAGGCAATACCGCGCCACAGTCACAGGACCATATCATTCTCAAGGATATTAAAAACGGAGCTATTCAGCGGCTCATTTACGCCCGACGTTACGATTCTGCTACAGAGCAGATGCAGAACATCACAATGCAGCTCTTTGAGAACGGTAAGGTAAGCCACGTTGAAAACGCGGATTATGCGGAATGGAAAAACGGGACATGGACAATGCATCAGGGCGTTATCTATGATATTCCGAAGGAAGAGGGCGCTGCTCAGCATCTCATGCACTTTGATACACAGCTTCTTCCAATAAACGACAGCCCACGACAGATTGTACGTTCCCAGAAAAAGCCTGAGGAAATGACTATCCGAGAGCTTCGGGAGACGATAAAACTCCTTAAGGGACAGTTTGTAAACGCAAGAAAGATGGAGGCTGAGTACCATCAGCGCTTTACCGTACCGTTTGCAAGCTTCATCTTTGCTCTCATCGGTATTCCCTTGGGATTGCAGCCAAATCGTGCAAGCTCTTCGAGGGGGTTTGCGTTAAGTATTGTTATTATCTTCATGTACTATTCGCTCATGACCATGGGCGGAGCTTTCGCACAGGGTGGAACTATGCCTGCCATGCTTGCAGTGTGGATTCCGAATATTGTCGGATTGATCGCGGGTGTTTACCTGATGTGGAAAGCATCAAGATGATTTGTTAGAAGGTTTGCCGGCAGAAGTACAATAAATGGGGGGAAAACAATGTACGGGGTTGTGTTAATTGTGGTTCTTGTCATAACCGGAGGTGTGATTGCCTTTATTGGTGACCGCGTCGGAACGAAGGTAGGCAAGAAAAAACTTTCTATTTTCGGACTGCGTCCACGCCACACCTCTGTCATTATCACCATTATTACAGGTGTCTGCATTACAACGCTTACCTTTGGCGTTTTGGCTGCCGTTTCTAAAAATGTGCGTACTGCTCTGTTTGGCATGGAGCAGCTTAACCAGTCCATGCGGGAAACGCAGGAGCGTCTGAATACTGCCGGAGTGAAGCTTGCGGCAGCGGAGGAACAGCAGAAAAAAGCTGAGAATAAGCTGAAGGATTCGCAGCAGGAAATAGATAAGCTTCAGGACAAGCAGGAAAAGCTTGCGGCAAGAGCTTCAGAACTTGAGGCCGGAAATGCGGCGCTGGAAAGAGAGAAAGGCGAGCTCCTTGCTCAGAATGATAGTCTGGCAGAGGCTAATACTTCGCTGAAATCAGATAATGTTGAGCTTGAAAAACGCTCTGAGGCTCTGCGTGAGGGTCTGCAGATTATCCGTGAAGGAGAAATCGCTTTCCGTGCGGGTGAGATCGTTGCCAGCGGAGTAATTGAAGGAAACAGGCCATTGGCGGATGTCCATGCGGATATGGAATCCCTTATAAGCCTGGCAAACCGCAATACTGCACAGAGACTTGGAACGAATGATGAAAACAGCTGTATATGGATTTATCAGCCGGAATACGATAAAGCTGTTGAAACGATTTCACAGGGCAAAACGGATATGGTAGTCCGTATTGTGGCAGCGGGCAATCTTGTGGCAGGAGAACCTGTCCGCACAAATCTGCAGCTTTTCAAAAATTCCATTATCTATCGCCGCAATGAATTTATTATTGCCCGTCCGTTCCATATCACAGCCGGTGACGGAGCTGAGGCTGAGCATACGGTAATGAGCTTCCTCAAGGATGTCAATCAGGCTGCGACCGACCGTGGTATTTTGCCTGATCCGATACGCGGATCCGTTGGAGTTATGGAGGGGTCCCAGTTTTTTGATATCGTTCAGGCTTTGACACCGATTTCGGGGGATATAATTCTTAGCGCATATGCCCGCGAAGATACGGATGCTCTCGGACCGCTGCGGCTGAATCTTAAGCTTGAGTCCGATTTTAAGGCAGAACACTAAAATCCAGAATAAGGAAGTCTGAAAATGATAGCAGCCATTGATCCCGGCAGAGAAAAATGCGGGATTGCCATATTAAGGGAAAACGGAGATGTGGTCGAACATTCTGTTATTGCGACAGTGTGGCTTACGGAGGAGTTGGGAGAACGTATAAGGCTTTACAATCCTTCGCTTCTGGTCATAGGAAACGGAACATCAAGCAAAAGCGCGCAGGCAGCCATTAAGGAAGAGTTTCCGGAGCTTCCTGTGCAGGAAGCGGATGAGTACCGTACAACTGATGATGCAAAGCGTGCGTACTGGGAGGATAATCCGCCCACCGGCTGGAGAAGATTTTTCCCCACAAGCATGCAGGTGCCTCCGGTTCCGGTTGACGATTACGCGGCGGTTATATTGGGGCAGCGTTATTTGATAAATCGAAGATGATTGTGTCCCCCGTTATGGGGGACATTTTCATAGCAGGAAAGGCAATAAATATATTTGGAGATAACGAGGAGTGAAAAACATGGCTGACCATAAGGAGCGTCCGGAATGGACTGAGTATTTTCTTGATATAGCTGCTGCGGTAGGACGCCGTTCTACATGTCTTAGAAGGCAGTATGGAGCGATTATTGTAAAGGATAAAATTATCATCAGCACGGGCTATAACGGCGCACCGCGCGGAGAAGCGAACTGTATTGATACAGGCATCTGCGAGCGCGAGCGGCTGCATGTGCCAAAGGGACAGAACTACGAGCTTTGCGTGGCTGTTCATGCCGAACAAAATGCTATAATAAATGCAGACCCTGTCAAGATGCAGGGAGCAACCATCTACATTGTGGGCTTTAATTCAGACGGAACACTGGCATCAGGAAAGCCGTGCCTTCTGTGCCGGCGAATGCTTCGTAACGCAATGATTAAGGAAGCTGTCTATAAAGAAACAGACGGCAGTGTGGTCTGCATAGCGCCTAAGGATATTAAGGACTGATGAAAAGACCGTGCCGAAAAATTTATGGCATGGTCTTTTATGTTGCAAAAAAGTTGAAAAGAAAGGTGAATCTATGAAAAAGGCACATTTTCTGCGTGGTTTTTGGAATCTTTTCCATGGCTATTGGCATTCGGAAGAAAAATGGAAGGCCTGTGGGCTTCTTGGTGTCGTTATTTCCTTGAATTTCGCCATGGTCTACCTCGTGGTCCTCATAAATGAATGGTACAAGGATTTTTACGATGCTCTTCAGGCTTATAACTACGAGCTTTTCTGGCCGCTTCTGGGGCAGTTCACAGCGCTTGCACTGCTTCATATTGTGATTGCGGTCTACGCAATTTATCTTCAGCAGCTTTTGCAGATACGCTGGCGTACGTGGATGACGAAGCGGTATGTTGACGCATGGCTGGGCCGACAGTCATATTACCGTCTGCAGGTTATGGGAAGTGACATGGATAACCCTGATCAGCGTATTCAGGATGATATTAACCAGTTCGTGAGCCTGACTCTCGGACTGCTGGTGAATATTTTGAAGCAGCTCACCACTTTGGCTGCATTTGCGGTTGTACTGTGGAATCTTTCGGGAGTACTTGAGGTCCCTGTCGGAAGCTGGAATTTTCAGATCTATGGATATATGCTCTGGTTTTCGCTTTTGTATTCGGGTCTTGGAACATGGTTTGCCCACCTTGTGGGGCGCAAGCTTATTCGCCTGAACTACGACCAGCAGCGTTACGAGGCCGATTTCCGTTTTTCCATGACACGTGTGCGTGAAAATAGTGAAAGCATAGCCTTTTACCGCGGCGAGGACGCAGAACGTGTGGGCTTTAAGGAACGCTTTGGAAGTGTCATAACGAATTTCCGTGCATTGATGAGGCAGACGAAGTTTTTGAACTTTTATTCAAATTTCTATGCGCAGCTTGCCATTATTGCACCCCTTGTGCTGGCGGCACCGAGATACTTCGGCGGAGCCATGCAGCTTGGCGGACTTATGCAGACAGTCAGCGCCTTCGGCCGCGTGCAGGATGCTCTTTCCTATTTTGTAACGGCCTACGATACCATTGCCCAGCTCATAGCTGTTATATACCGACTCAATGGCTTTACGGAGCATCTTGAGGAGGTAGAGGAGCTGAAGCCTGCTGTTTCGCGTGTTGACGGAAACAGGGACGAGCTTGTGCTTGCCGAGGTAGAGGTGGCGCTTCCTGACGGAAGAAAGCTCATGACACCATGTTCACTGGCTTTTCCTCGCGGAAGAAGACTGCTTGTCACGGGAGCATCGGGTTGCGGAAAGAGCACGCTTCTTCGCACCCTTGCAGGGATATGGCCCTTTGGAAAGGGGACTATGCATGTTAAAAAAGAGGATAAGGTGTTATTCCTTCCACAGCGTCCGTATCTTCCGTTGGGTACACTTAGACGGGCACTGTGCTATCCTATGCCGGATGACGGAAGTGTACCGGACGACAAGCTAAAGGATGTTCTGCAGCGCGTAGATTTGGCTCATTTTGCTGATAAGCTGGATACTGTTGACGACTGGAGTCGTATTCTTTCTCTTGGCGAGCAGCAGAGAATTGCATTTGCCCGTATTCTCATCACACGGCCTGACTGGGTATTCCTTGATGAGGCTACCAGTGCTCTTGATGAACCGAGAGAGCAGAGGCTGTATGAGCTTTTGCGGGAGGAACTGCCTGATACGGGAATCCTCAGTGTCGGACACCGAGGAACACTTTTCAGGCAGCATGAGCAGGAGCTGCATCTTGAGGATGGTGTTTGGACACTTAGGGCTATAGAGGCTTGAGCA
>JAILNL010000090.1 GCA_024691625.1 Schwartzia sp. (in: firmicutes) | reverse complement strand
CCAGCATTGACACCTACAAGCTGCACGACAGGAACATCCAGCCCAACAACTTTTGGCAGACATGGCACACGGCGGTTTACGACCTGGCGAACCGGACGCTCCGTTTGAACATTCAGGAGGATTATTCCAGGCATTACGACTTCAAGCTGTAATAGCTTGAAGGCCGTGTATTCCTGTTTACTGCATTAAAAAGGGGCTTGTCTTCCGCTTTTGGCGGAGGCAAGCCCCTATATTTTATGATTTGCTGAAGGTAAATACAGCGCCGCCGGACTCGGCATTGTCCGCTGAAATGTTTATTCCGTGCCGCTCGGCAATCTGCTTTGCGATTGCTAGCCCAAGTCCCGTGCCGTTGGGGTTGTTTTCCCCTTTATGGCTGCGGAAGCGTCCGAAAAGCTCAGGAAGGATATCCTCGGGGATTCCCTGCCCGTGGTCGCGTATTGAAACACTCCAGCCGCTGTCACTGCTCTGAAGAGAGAGTTCAATCTCCCCGTCTGCAGGAGAAAATTTTACGGCGTTGTCCAGCACAATCAAAAACATCTGCCTGATTCGTCCGTAATCCATGTCCATGACAACAGGTGTAATCGGAGATACGGCCTTTATGGTGATGTTTTTCTTTGATGCTATTCTGTTGGCGGAGGAAACAGCATCCTCCAGGGCATCAGTGATACTGCCCTGAGATTTTTCGATTGTGAAATCAGGATTTTCAAGGCGTGTCAGCTCAAACAAATCATTCACCAGCCGCTCAAGCTGCGCCGTCTGGCTCATGGTCTGCTCAAGAAGCGCCGCGCGTTTTTCCTCGCTTATGGAAATACCCGACGAGAGAAGGTCTACCGTGCCGCGCAGTACGGTGAGAGGTGTCCGAAGCTCATGGGAAACGGAGGAAAGAAAATCGCGGCGCATTTTTTCCAGACGCGCGCGTTCTTTTTCTGCCTCTGAAAGACGCTCTGCCAGAGTATCCAGGCTTTTCGCGAGGCGTCCCACCTCGTCGTCCTGTTTTATTTCCGTACGTCCGCTGTAATCACCCTCCGCAAGCACCGCTGCGGTTTTTTCCATGCGTGCAAGGGGGCTCACGAAACGGCGGGCGAGAAGAAGCGACAGAATAAGGGAAAGAAGAAAAGCAGAAGCGATGGCGGCGGCGAAAATCTTAAGCCCTGACCGCTCGCTTTCCGCAAGCCCTGAAAAGGTGCGGTGAACGAGCAGGGCGCCTGTTATTTCGCCGTTTGTGTTCTTCACAGGCGCGCCGGTGGTAAAGGAGGGCGCGTCGAGAATTGCATTGAAGTCTTCGCTTGAGACGGCGCTGCCCTCAAAAATTTTATTCAGCATTTCCTCCGCCTCGGCAGGCAGCTTGTCATAGATTTCCTTATTGTCAGTGCCGTAAGCGGTGATGGTTTTTGATTGGCGGTCAACAAGCCATACCGTACCGCCTGCCAGAGCGCTGAGATTTTTCAGGTATGACGCGTCCTCAACAGATACGGGCTGTGAAGTGTTTCCTTCGCTTACATAGCGGCGGCAGTAGCTATCTGATGAATTGGCGCGAGTATTTCCCGAAGCTGTTTCATTATGGTGCATGCCGCGCATGTGCATACCGCGCTGCCTTCCGCCGCGTTCACGCCGATCATCTGCGGGGCGGGCTGATGGGGCAGGAGCGGGTTCCTCCGTCAGAGAGGCGGCCAGTGCCTGTGTGCGCTGCTCCAAAAGCGCACGGTTTTCCTTTATGGACGCGTCACGCATCAGGGCATCAAAAAGCCCTGCAAGCACAACTGTAAAGACAATCAACGCCGCTGAAAAATAAAGAAAAAGGCGTCTTGTGAGCTTCGGCATTACGTTTCTCCTCCAAATGAATATCCGACACCCCAGATAGTTCGGATATCCCAGTCATCATGAGGCTCCTTCGCGAGCTTCGCACGAAGCCTCTTTATATGGGTATCGACAGTGCGGGTATCTCCTTCATAATCAAAGCCCCAAAGCGTTTCAAGGAGCCTGTCCCGGGAAAAAGCCCGGCCCTTGTTCTGAACAAACAGCAAAAGGAGGTCAAATTCCTTCTTTGTAAGGGCGATTTCCTTTCCGTTTATCTCCGTTCTGCAGGCGGAGGGGAAAAGGGAAAGACTTCCGAAGGAGATTTTTTCCTCGCTGACGGGCAGGCGGCGGAGCACCGCGCGTATGCGGGCCATTACCTCCTTGGCAGAGAATGGCTTTACGATATAATCGTCCGCGCCTATATCCAGCCCCATGATGCGGTCGTAATCCTCGCCCCGCGCTGTAATCATGAGCACAGGGACGTTTGAAATGCGGCGGATTGCACGACAAACCTCGAACCCGTCCAGCTTCGGCATCATAACGTCAAGAAGCACCGCATCAAAATGCTCCTTTTGAAAAAGCGAAAGAGCTTCCTCGCCGTCGGCAGCAGATACGGTTTCATAACCTTCTGCTTTTGCAAAGGATTCCAAAATATCTACAATAGCCGCATTATCATCGGCAATAAGTATTTTTCGCATGGATAGCTCCTTTCTTTTATGTATGTAAAATCTTTTGTGTTAATTTTATCAAAAAAATGTGTCTAAAGCATGGCAAAGAAAACGCCCTCCATAAGGAGAGCGTTAAAAATTTTTATTTCACTTCTGAAAGATTTCCTTTGTCAATTATGAGCGGAGTGCA
>JAILNL010000082.1 GCA_024691625.1 Schwartzia sp. (in: firmicutes) | reverse complement strand
CCTCCAAGGAAAAGGCACAGAAGCATATTGATGCAGGTGCGAAAAAGGTTGTTATTTCCGCTCCGGCAGGCAAGGATCTTCCTACGGTTGTTTACAATGTCAACCATGATATTCTGAAGGCAAGCGACACGATTATTTCCGCTGCGTCCTGCACGACGAACTGCCTTGCTCCTATGGCAAAAGCACTTCATAAGCTGGCTCCGATTCAGAGTGGTATTATGACTACAATTCATGCTTACACCGGCGATCAGGTTACTCTCGATGCTTCCCAGCGCAAGGGTGATTTCCGCCGTTCCCGTGCTGCTGCGCTTAACATTGTTCCGACTTCCTCGGGTGCTGCAAAGGCAATCGGACTTGTTGTTCCTGAGCTTCAGGGTAAGCTCATCGGCGCTGCACAGCGTGTGCCGACCCCGACGGGTTCTTCCACGATGCTTATGGCAGTTGTTAAGGGCAAGGTCACTGTAGAGGAAATCAATGCGGCTATGAAAGCAGCTGCAAACGAGTCCTTCGGTTACAACGAAGAGCTTATCGTTTCCTCGGATATCATCGGAAGCACATACGGCTCTCTGTTCGATGCTACGCAGACCATGGTAACACCGATTAACGACGAACTGACACAGGTACAGGTCGTTGCATGGTATGATAACGAAGCAGGCTACACGAATCAGATGGTTCGCACCATCAAATATTTCGAAAGTCTGAAGTAATTTAATATTTTGAGCTAAGATCCTGCGAGGTCCGGCCATAGCGAGGGCCGGGCCTCTTTTCTTTACCTGCGGGAATCCATCTAAGGAGGCAGATTACATGAAAAAAACACTGGAAGACATTGATGTAAAGGGCAAAAAAGTATTTGTCCGTGCAGATTTTAACGTGCCGCTTGATGAACATCAGAATATCACCAACGACAAGCGCATACGTGCAACGCTTCCGACTATCGAATATCTTCTTGAGCATGGCGCAGCGGTTATTCTTGCCAGCCATCTCGGACGTCCGAAGGGACAGGTAAAGCCGGAGCTTTCCACGAAGCCTGTTGCGGCACGTCTTTCAGAGCTTTTGAAACGCCCGGTTGCCTTCGCTGAGGACTGCGTGGGTGCTCCTGCCGAGGAAGCGGCAGCAAAACTCAATCCGGGTGATGTACTCCTGCTTGAAAATCTCCGTTTCCATGCGGAGGAAGAAAAAAATGATCCTGAGTTTGCGAAGAAGCTCGCAAAACTGGCGGATATCGTGGTAGATGACGCATTTGGCTGCGCTCACCGCGGTCATGCTTCTAATCAGGGAATCACTCAGTATAAGGAAACTGTCGCAGGCTTCCTTATCGGAAAAGAGCTGCAGTTCATCGGAAAGGCTCTTGAGGCTCCGGAGCGTCCGTTTGTTGCGATTCTCGGAGGAGCTAAGGTTTCGGATAAAATAAATGTTATCTCCAACATGATTGAAAAGGTGGATTCCATCATAATCGGAGGCGGAATGGCAAATACATTCCTTGCGGCTGAGGGCAAGGCTGTCGGTAAATCCCTCACTGAGCCGGATAAGTACGATTTGGCAAAGGAGCTTCTCGCAAAGGCTGCTGCAAAGGGAGTTAAGATGGTTCTGCCTGTCGATGTTGTTGTTGCGGATGATTTCAAGGCAGACGCAAAGAACAAGGTCGTTCCCGCTGACGGCATAGAGGACGGTTGGCAGGCTCTTGACGCAGGTCCTGAAACAATGAAGCTCTATAAGGAAGCGCTCAAGGGAGCAAAGACAATTGTATGGAACGGACCTATGGGTGTCTTTGAGTTTGATGCCTTCGCAAAGGGCACAGAGGCTGTAGCTGCGGCTGTTGCAGAGGCAACCGATGCAGGGGCTGTCAGCATAGTTGGCGGCGGCGATTCAATCGCGGCACTTAAGAAAACAGGTCTTTCGGACAAAATCAGCCACATTTCTACGGGCGGCGGCGCAACGCTCGAATATCTCGAGGGTAAGGAGCTGCCGGGTATCGCTGCTATTGCGGATAAATGAGGAGGATGCATCATGCGTAAACCAATCATTGCCGGCAACTGGAAGATGAACAACACTATTGCGGAGGGAATGAAGCTCGTTAACGGGCTTACCCCTCTCGTTAAGAGTGTTAAGGATACGGAAATTGTTATCTGTCCGCCTGCAACGGCGCTTGCGGTGGTCACTACGGCGCTTCACGGCAAAAATATAGCTGTAGGCGCACAGAACGTCCATTGGGAAGAAAGCGGCGCGTATACCGGGGAAATCGCTCCCGCAATGCTTGCGGAGCTGGGCGTAAAATATGCTATTATCGGTCATTCGGAGCGCCGTCAGTATTTCGGTGAGACAGACGAGACAGTAAATAAGCGGGCCAGAGCTGCGCACCGTGCAGGCATTACACCGATTATATGCGTGGGTGAGCCGCTGGAGACACGTGAAAAAGGCACCTACAAGCGCTACGTTTCAAGACAGGTAAAGCTTGCTCTTGCAGACAGAAATCCGAAATGTGTTGCTAAATTTGTTATTGCCTATGAGCCTATATGGGCTATCGGAACAGGCAAGACGGCGACCTTCGACCAGGCCCAGGAGGTCTGTGAGCATATCAGAAAGACTATTGCAAAGCTGTATGATAAAAAGACTGCTGATTCCGTGCGTATTCTTTACGGAGGCAGCGTGAAGCCTGAGACGATTAAAGGGCTTATGGAAAAACCTGATGTGGACGGCGCGCTTGTTGGCGGCGCTGCGTTGAAGGCAAAGGATTTCAGCGAAATAGTAAAGTTTAACCGTTGAGCGGAGGGAATCTATGGCAAAACTCAAATCAGCCCCTGTGATGCTTATCATTATGGACGGCTGGGGAAACGGGAATCCGCAGGATAAAAACAATGCGGTCATGCTCGGAAAGACGCCTGTTATAGACCGTCTTACAAAGGAATGCCCAATTACGCAGCTCCGATGCTCCGGAGAGGCTGTAGGGCTCCCGGACGGTCAGATGGGAAACTCCGAGGTTGGTCATACAAATATCGGAGCAGGGCGCGTGGTTTATCAGGAGCTTACGCGAATTACAAGGGCAATCCGTGATGGCTCTTTCTTTGAAAATGAAGCATTTCATGCCGTGATAGATGATGCGGTGAAAAAAGACGGCGCACTGCACCTTTTCGGACTTGTGTCGCCGGGCGGTGTTCACAGCCATAGCAGTCATCTTTATGCGCTGCTTGAGCTTGCAAAGAGAAAAGGGATTAAAAAGGTATTCGTCCATGCTTTCCTTGACGGTCGCGACGTGGCTCCCTCAAGCGCCGGAGGGTTTATACAGGAGCTTGAGGAAAAAATAAAGGAAATAGGAGCAGGACAGATTGCTACGGTTTCGGGCCGCTTTTACGCAATGGACCGCGATAAGCGCTGGGAGCGCGTTTCAAAAGCATACGAAGCCATTGCCCACGCGGACGGTGTACCTGCGGAAACCGCAGGGGAAGCAGTGCAGAATTCGTACGATAACAATGTGACCGATGAATTTGTTGTTCCGTCGGTTATCGGAGATTATGAAGGAATGTTCCCCGAGGACAGCGTAATTTTCTTTAATTTCCGTCCCGACCGTGCAAGAGAGCTTACACATGCGTTTACAGACGGGAGCTTTGACGGTTTTGAACGTGATGACCTTTTGAAGCCGTCATTCGCCACAATGACACAGTACGAGGAAGGGCTTAATGTACGGATTGCTTATCCGCCTCAGAAGCTTACAAAAACCCTCGGCGAAATCATTGAAGAAAACGGCATGACCCAGCTTCGCATAGCGGAGACGGAAAAATACGCGCATGTTACCTTCTTCTTTAACGGAGGCGTGGAAGAGCCGTATAAAGGAGAAGACAG
>JAILNL010000074.1 GCA_024691625.1 Schwartzia sp. (in: firmicutes) | reverse complement strand
CGAAGACCATAAGGGCTGCCTGTGCAACAAGGCAATTGATGAAAACAAGTCCGTGCATGTGGCCTATGAAGGCCCGCAGGGCAAGGCATACGGCTTTTGGACTCCGATTACGGAACGCCCGGAATGGATTCTCCACTTCAGTGTAGGCCGGGTGGCAGAGTATCAGAAACTGAAATGCTGAATTAAAATGAAAAACAGAAAATGAAAAGAAGTCGGCTGATTTATTCAACCGACTTCTTTTTTTATTCCGCGGAGTACAGTAAAGCAAAAGGTAAATAAAAGATAATTCAGTACGATGAACGAAAGCTTTAAAGTAAGCTGAACTTGAATATTATTATCAGTTGATATATAATATTATCCGTAGTAAAAACTGCCGAAAGGCATAAAACATGGGAGGAGTATGTATGTTTTCAAGAAGCGATTTTTGGATTGGACTTGCAGTCGGAGCTGTTGCAGGTGTATTCGGGTACCGTTTTATGCAGGAGCGTGAACGTCAGATGATGGCGCTTACGGAAGGCGCACCCGCAGGACAGATTCCTTTGGCTGAGCTTGAGCGTCAGAAGGAAGAGCTTGAGGACCTGATTGCAGCACAGAAGGCTCAGGAGAAATAATAGTCAGCAGAAAGGAGACTGCCTTTGGTACAAAGACAGTTTCCTTTATTTGTTTTTGGAGAGATTGTTATGAAGCAAATATCGCTGGGTATTCCCATGCTCGGGGCTGTGGCAGGCACGATTTTGTCGCTTGCTCTGCCGTCGAAGCGCGGGCATATAATCTGCGGAGCAGTTTGGACAGGTCTTTCTGTGCTTCATGCATGGCAGTACCGCAAAAAGCTGCAGCAGGATATTAAAATGAACGGTGGTTTTTTGGATATGACGCTTTTTCCGCAATCCAAACTGGATTTTTTCGTCCGCGCGGTTGATGTTGCTTCGTATATTCCGGGCCGTACACGTCTTTATACACGTGCGCTCGTCGGGAATGAAGCACTTGCAAAGCAGGTGGAAGATGAGCTTTCCTCTGCTGCGGGTATGAAGAGCGTTCGTACTAACACGACGACGGGGTCTATTCTTTTGGAGTATGACCAGAAAATCCTGAGGACAAATCCGGATTTGGCCCGAATGGAAGATTATATAAGGACGCATGTTAAGAAAAAATAATGCGTAGGTTTTAATGGAAAGGAAGATAAAGTATGTCCTATATGTCAGGAATGATGATGGGATTGGCTTTTGGAAAGGGGGTCCGCCGCCTTTTGCAGGGCTGCCCTGTAAAGGCAAAAGCAGAAGCAGAAGCTCCTGCTTTTACGCTGGCGCGCGCTATCCCGGGACGCAGACGCTACTATGCGAAACGTCTTGTGGGGAACGAAGAGCTCGCAAAGCTTCTGGAGACATCTCTGACAAAGCTGGATTTTATTGATGAGGTAAAGGCAAACCCCGTAACGGGAAGCCTTTTGATTGTGTACCACGGTGACGAGGCAAGAATGGATGCAGCTGCATTGCATTTGCAAACCCGTGTGTTCGGTGCGCCGGGAGGCAGCGCACAGATTGGCGCGGTTGATTCCTCAGCTTCACACGAGGGCTCGGCAGAAACTCTTGCAGTATTCGGACAGAGTGTACGTGGTACGTTTAACGCAATCAATCATCAGATTAAAATGATGACAGGCGGTTGGTTTGACTTGCCTTCACTGTTATCGCTTCTGTTTACCATCAGAGGACTTCAGAAAATACTCATTTTGAAGCAGCTTCCGCCCGGCCCGCAGCTCATTTGGTGGGCGTTCTCGCTGCTGAGAGGATGGCGGATTGCATGAGCTACCGTCTTGTGAGCGTTCCACTGGCAGCGGAGCTTTCGCATGAAGAGAGGATTCTGGCGGGAGCACGTCTCCGTGCTGCCAAAGGAGTAGTATCGGCGGCTGCGGAGGGAAAGCTGCTCCGCGTATGGTACAGCGGATTGCGGCTTTCACCTGCGGCATTGCGGCAGGTCAAGCGTATCCGTCAGAGGGCGGAGGAACGTATTTCCGAGCCTAAAATGGAAGATTATCGCAGAGATGCTTTGATTTCTCTCGGCGTCTTTGCTGCCATGAAATTATTGGAGAAAAATGCTCCCGCGGCTTATGCAGGGCTTCGCTTTGTCAGGAGCCTGCTTGTTCTCGGTATGGCCAGGGAGCTTTTCAAAAGCGGATTTTGCGGACTCGTCCGTGAACGCCGTCCTAATGCCGATACCCTGACAGCAACGGCTGTTGCGGCATCCGTACTTTCGGGGCGTCCGGAATCTAGTCTTACGCTGCTTACTTTGTCAAACGTTGCCGAAATGCTGACGAGTTACGCCGCAGAGCGTGCACGCCGCCAGATTTCGGGGCTTCTGAATCTCAATCAGCGCTTTGTGTGGCTGATGGACGGTGGCGTGGAAAGAAAGGTTCCTGTGGAGTCACTGAAGGCAGGGGATATGATTGCCGCTCATGCAGGTGAGATGATATGTATTGACGGACGCGTATTGGAAGGCTCCGCTGCTGTCAATCAGTCCTCAATAACAGGTGAATCAAACCCTGCCATGAAGCAGGCAAAATCCCGTGTCTATGCAGGAAGTGTAGTAGAGGCGGGCGAGCTTGTGATTCTCG
Source organism: Schwartzia sp. (in: firmicutes) (assembly GCA_024691625.1). Taxonomy (GTDB): domain Bacteria; phylum Bacillota; class Negativicutes; order Selenomonadales; family Selenomonadaceae; genus Schwartzia. The sequence goes on along the minus strand of JAILNL010000074.1, from coordinate 6,907 downwards.
TCGAAAAGGTAGGCAAGGATACGTCTCTGGCGCATATCGTGCACCTGGTGGAAGAAGCACAGGCGCAGCGTGCTCCGGTGCAGAACTTTGCAGATCAGATGGCAAATCTCCTTGTGCCCGTATCGCTTTTGGGTGCAGTAGTGGTTTACGGTGCGACGCGTGACTGGCAGCGTGTGCTGAACCTGCTCTTTATAGACTTTTCGTGCGGACTGAAGCTCTCCACGGCTACAGCTATTTCGGCAGCCATTGCCGCTGCTGCGAAGAAGGGTATTCTCGTAAAGGGCGGAAACTATATCGAGGCCTTGGCCGAGGCAGATACACTTGTGTTGGACAAGACAGGTACGCTGACTATAGGCGTGCCGCAGATTTCCTCTATCCGCACTGTCGAAGGTGTCAGCGAGAAGGAAACGGTTCTTCTTGCCGCTTCGGCTGAAATGCACTCCGTGCATCCGCTTGCCGTGGCAATCCAGAAATACGTCCGTCAAAAGGAATGGGTTGTTCCGCAGCATAAGAGCTCGGAAACGATTGTGGCCCGCGGCATGAAAGCCTCTGTGCCCGATTTTGAAGGCTTCAAGGGCGGCGCGGTGCTTGTGGGCAGCAGGAAATTTATGGAAGAATCCAAGGTCAAAAGGCTTGATGATATCATGATAGAGGATACATCGCCAAACCGCATTTATGTGGCGCGCGATAAAAAGCTTCTGGGTGTCATAGGCATCAATGACCCGATTCGTCCGAAGATGAAAAAGACGCTTAATCAGATGCGCCGTCACGGTATTGATGAAATCGTGATGCTCACAGGTGACTCCAAGGAGGTCGCCGCACAGGTAGCACAGGAGATGGATATAGACTCCTTCTACGCAGAGGTTCTTCCCGAGGATAAGGCAAACTACGTCCAGAAGCTGAAGGAACGCGGATGTATCATGATGGTCGGAGACGGTATAAATGACGCTCCTGCGCTTGCCTTTGCAAACGTCGGCGTAAGCCTTGGCGGGCAGCAGACAGATATTGCCGCCGAGTCCGGCGCGGTGACAATCCGCTCCGAAGACCCTGAGGGCCTTATGACGGCGCTTTCCATAGGGCGGCGTACCATGAGATTGATTCGCCAAAACTTCATGGCGACAATCACAGTAAACTCCGCCGCTATGCTTTTGGGCGCTCTCGGAAAAATAAATCCGCTTTGGGCGGCTATTATCCATAACACGGCTACGCTGGCGGTAGTGCTTAACAGCGCACGTATCCTCAGCAGCGGAAAAAATGGTTTTTTGCTCCCGCGGTTCAGAAGAAAGAATCGCTATTGACCATTTGACTTTTTCAAAAACTGTAATATAATAGAAGCATGCAAAAAGAGATGAGGCGCCGATGGTGCCTCTTTCTTTGTGATTCGAAATTTTTATGAAAGGGAGCAATAACCCAATGGCAAAGAAAAAACACGAATTTCAAGCAGAAACAAAACAACTGTTGGACCTTATGGTTCATTCCATTTATACGAATCATGAGATCTTCCTGCGCGAGCTCATTTCCAACGCTTCGGACGCAATCGACAAGGTGCATTTTGAGGCGCTGACGAACCGAGAGCTTCTTGAAGGAGACGAATCTTATGAGATTTTCCTTGTACCTGACAAGGAAAGCCACACTCTGACAATCTCTGATAACGGTATCGGTATGACACTTGAGGAAGTGATCGAAAATATCGGTACTATCGCAAAATCCGGTACAAAAGCATTCCTCGAAAAGCTGAAGGAAGCAAAGGAATCCGACTCCGCAGTAAATGACAAAGATATGATCGGTCAGTTCGGTGTAGGCTTCTATTCTGCATTCATGGTGGCTGATAAGGTTGTCATCACCACACGCAAGGCAGGAGAAAAGCAGGCTGTACGCTGGGAGTCCGATGGCAGTGGTTCATTCACGACAGAGGAATGCGAGAAGGAGAAGCGCGGCACGTCCATTACGCTTTTCCTCGGAAAAGATTTCTTTGGCGATTCCACAGAGGAAAACTACGAAGACCAGTACACGCTGGAGCGTCTCGTAAAGAAATACTCCGATTATGTCCGTTACCCGATTAAGATGAACTGGGAGACGGAGGAAATGCCCCGTGACGCAGAAGGAAAAATCATTCCTGACTCAAAACCTGAGAAAAAAGTTGAAATCCGCACGCTGAACTCCATGCAGCCGCTCTGGACCAAAGGCAAGAGCGATATTTCTCAGGACGAATACAACGAATTCTATAAGAACCAGTTCCGCGAATGGGAAAACCCGATGGAGATTTTCCATGTGAACGCAGAGGGTGCTGTTGAATTTACTGCTCTTATGTTTATTCCGGGCAGCGCGCCGTTCAACCTCTACCATGCTGATTACGAGCCGGGCCTGCAGCTTTATTCCCGTCACGTATTCATCATGGATAAATGCAAGGACCTTCTCCCGGATTACCTGCGCTTTATCAAGGGCCTCGTTGACTCTCCGGACCTCTCGCTGAACATCTCCCGTGAGCTTCTTCAGCAGAGCCGTGAGCTCAAGGTTATCGGCAAGAACCTTGAAAAGACAGTTCTCAAAACACTCGCAAAGATGCTCGAAAAAGAGCGAGAGAAATACGAGGAATTTTGGGGTAAGTTCGGAAAATCCCTTAAAATCGGCGTTTACGGCAGCATCTACAGCGGCGGAGATACAAAGGACAAGCTTAAAGACCTTCTCCTTTTCGAGACATCTAAGGAAAGCAAGCTGGCATCGCTCAAGGAATATAAAGAGCGTATGCCTGAGAGCCAGAAGAAGATTTTCTTCGCAACAGGCAAAGACAAGGCTATCATCAACGAACTGCCGCAGATGGAGCTTCTGCGGGAAAAGGGTATCGAGGTTCTGTACCTTACTGACCCGGTTGATGAATTCTGCATTGAGGCGCTGCATGAATACGACGGCAAGGAATTCCAGTCCATCAGCCGTGGCGAGCTTGACCTCGGTGATGCTGAATCCGAGCAGGAGAAAAAGGAAACCGAAAACATCGCTAAAGAAAACGGCGACCTCATGAAGGACATCAAAGAAGTTCTCGGAGACAAGGTAGGCGAGGTCAAAGTATCCAGCCGCCTGAAATCCGGTGCTGTATGTCTTGTCGCTTCCGCAGAAGGCCCGTCCCTCTCCATGGAGCAGACCTTTTCCGACATGGACAACCCGATGTTCAAGGCAAAACGTATCCTTGAAATCAATCCTAAGCATGACCTTTTCGGACGCCTGCAGCAGCTTCATGCAGCAGGAAAGGACAATCAGGAATTCAAGGACTACTGCGATATGCTCTATACGCAGGCACTCCTTATCGAGGGCATCATGCCTGATGACCCTGTAGCCTTCGCGAACAAAGTCGCAAAACTCATGGCTAAGTGAACAGAACGAAAATCGTATAGCGTGATGTATAGAAAACTCTGCCTTTTGTGCAGAGTTTTCTTGCAATTACGAATGAAATATGCTATTCTAAGCCACGGGTATTGATAACATCTCATTTGGGAGTTATACAAAACACACTCAACTCACAACAAAACGACTGCTTGGATCATGTGACCGAGACAGAGAATCACACCATTGGAGATATTTCTGCGCCTTTCGGTCATTGCCGGAAGGCGCTTTTTTGTGGGACTCCCAAGGAAAAAGTGGAGGGATTTTCCGTGAAAAAATTTTGTAAGCTTATGGTAGACAACATGGCAGTACTGGTAATACTGGTATCTGTCCTTGCAGTCGTTTATCCGCCTTCTCTGACATGGGTCGGGCCGTGGGTATCTATCATGCTGGGAATCGTCATGTTCGGTATGGGTATGACGCTGAAATTCGAAGATTTTCGTATGCTGGCGAAACGCCCGTGGGAAGTAGGTATCGGGGCGCTTGCACAGTTCACAATCATGCCGGCTGCAGCATGGGTTTTGGTAAAAGCATTCAATCTTCCGCCGGAGCTTGCAATCGGCGTAGTGCTCGTAGGAACATGCCCGGGCGGTACGGCATCAAACGTTATTGCATACCTTGCAAAGGGTGACGTTGCTCTTTCCGTTGCAATGACCATGACGACAACACTCCTTGCTCCTATCGTTACACCGTTCGTAACGTGGTTCCTTGCAGGAGCATGGGTAGATATTTCACTCACAAAAATGATGATTTCCATCGCACAGATGGTTTTGGCACCGGTTATTCTCGGACTTCTGATGAACGAGTTCTGCGGCGGATTTGTTAAACGCGTAATGCCTGTACTGCCGCTGGTTTCCGTCATCACTATTGTGCTTCTCGTAGGCGGCGTTGTTGCGCTTTCCTCTTCGAAGCTCCTTACACACGGCCTTCTTATCGCAGGCGTGGTTGTCTGTCATAACGCGCTCGGCCTTTTCTGCGGGTATGTATTCGGAAGAATATTCCATCTCTCCGAGCCAAAGGTCCGCTCGCTTTCAATTGAGGTCGGTATGCAGAACTCCGGTCTTGCTGCTTCGCTGGCACTGATGTACTTCAGTCCGGCAGCTGCTATCCCGGGTGCTATATTCAGTGTATGGCACAACATCTCGGGCTCCATTGTTGCCAACTATTACACGCGCAAAGATGAGCGTGAGGAGCAGGCCGTAACGGCCAAAGCAGTATGAAAGTCACGCAGCAAAGTGAAAAAATCAAAAGGGGTCATTCTAAAATGAAGGTATTACGTACGGTCAAAGAAATTCAGGAATATACAAAAGAGATAAAAGCACAGGGAAAAACGATTGGTCTCGTTCCTACCATGGGCTGCCTGCATGAAGGACATCTGACGCTCATGCGCGCTGCACGCGAGGCTTGCGATATCGTTATTGCTTCCGTATTCGTCAACCCGACGCAGTTCGGTCCGAACGAGGACTTTGACGCATATCCGCGTCAGTTCGTGGAAGATTGCAAAAAACTCGAAACTGTTCCTGTAGATGCAGTATTTCATCCCGAGCCGGAGGAAATGTATCCGGACGGTTTCTGCACGTACGTTAATGTCGAAGGCGAGTTCACGCACCGTCTCTGCGGCGCACAGCGTCCGATTCATTTCCGCGGTGTTGCCACAGTCGTTACGAAGCTCATGAACCTCTCCCGCGCAGATAAAGCATTCTTCGGGCAGAAGGATGCGCAGCAGGTCGTCGTCGTCAAACGCTTTGTTGAAGACCTCAATCTGCCTGTTGAAATCACGATGGTTCCTATCGTCCGTGAAACTAGCGGTCTTGCGAGAAGCTCCCGCAACCGCTACCTGTCAGAAAAAGAGGCTGCGGCTGCGCTGATTTTAAGCCAGAGCCTCAAAGAAGGACAGAAAGCATTCGATGGCGGAGAAAAGAACGCCCGCAGAATCGAAGAAATCGTCACGGAAAAAATTCAGTCGGAGCCTATGGCATCTATTGATTATGTGAAGGTATATTCCTTCCCGGCACTTGAACCTATCGAAACAGTCGATGGAGAAGCGCTGCTTGCTATTGCCGTCCGCATCGGCAAAACGCGTCTGATTGATAATGTCATTTTGAAGTAACTCGGCAAAAGATGTCCCCCCAACTTCTATAAGTGGGGGTAATGGACAAATAACAGGAGGCGAGCATATCTCTCGCCTCGTTGAAACGCTGACAGAGGAAGTTTTGCCTACGGCAAAACCGGAACGAAGGCGTTATAATTATTCTATACAGTCTGGAGGAAATAACGGATGTTTTTAAATCTGTTCAAGTCGAAAATTCATCGTGCGACGGTTACGGAGGCAAACCTTGAGTACATGGGAAGCATCACCATTGATGAAGCACTCATGGAAAAAGCACATATCCTTCCGAATGAACGCGTCCAGGTAGTAGACAACAACAACGGTTCACGTCTTGAGACGTATGTTATTCCGGGACCGAAGGATTCCGGTGTTATCTGTCTGAACGGTGCGGCAGCGCGTCTTGTGCAGCCGGGCGACACGGTCATCATCATGGCATACGCATGGATGGATGAGGCCGAGGCAAAAGCATATAAGCCGACAGTCGTCATGGTCGATGAAAAAAATAAAGCCGTAGAAGTACGCCGCGTGGAACACGCAGGGGAAATCGGCTGAAAAATGACGGTATAGAAAAGCGGTACGCAGAATCAGCCTGCGTGCCGCTTTTCTTTGCAGATAAAAAAATAAATTTTGATTTTACGTAATATGCAAAGCATGCTTTCAATCAAAAAATATTGTGTTTTTAAGATTTGATGGTAGAATGAATGCATTACGAAAAAATAGTTTCGGTAATCATAGTAATTTCAGTTGCTTTTTCATATAGTGCGTGCTACAATATTACGGTAACAAACTGGTTAGGCGACATACGTCTGCCGGTTCGGACCGGCGGATTTGATTCGCTAGATTCGTGAGTAAATGTCAAGGGGGTGAATTATTTGCCAAACATCAAAGCATCCATTCTGAGTGTTAAAACCGATGCGAAACGCCATGCAAAGAACGTCGCTGAGAAAACGCGTGTAAAGAAGGCTTCCCGTCAGGTGGTTGACGCTATCGCTGCTGGTAATGCGGACGAGGCGAAATCCCTCCTTCAGACGGCTTGCAAGACGATCGACCAGGCTGCTGCAAACAATGTATTCCATAAGAATACTGCAGCCCGCAAAAAGTCGGCGCTGGCTCAGAAAGTCAACGCTCTTGCGAAGTAATCGCATAGGACGAGATAACGAGCCCGTACAGAAATGTACGGGCTTTTTTTCTTGCGTTGACAATGAAGAATCAATTTGCTAGACTATGTAAAGCGATGATGAAGAGGAGTAAGCGCATCTCAGCGAGACTGCGGCGGTGGGAGGCAGTCAAAAGCGCCGAAGGCACTTCTGAGCATAATAGTATAAAAGATGAAGGCGGGCCTTAGGGCCAAGCAGGGTGGAACCGCGAGATTATATCCCGTCCCTGTAACAATTTTTGTTACAGGGACGGGATTTTTGT
>JAILNL010000055.1 GCA_024691625.1 Schwartzia sp. (in: firmicutes) | reverse complement strand
TACACTGCGCCGCATATACGGCAGTGGATAAGGCGGAGGATGAGCCTGAGATATGCCGCTGTGTTAATGCGGAGTCTGTTAAAGCTATTGCAGAAGCGTGTGCCAAAATCGGAGCAAAGCTTGTTTATATAAGTACGGATTACGTGTTCCCCGGTACTGGAGATGCTTTTTATGAGGTGCAGGACGAAACTGCGCCATGCAACGTGTACGGCGCTTCTAAGCTTGCGGGAGAGCAGGCTGTTAGGGAGTCGCTGGACAGATATTTTATTGTACGTATTTCGTGGGTATTCGGAATAAACGGCAAAAATTTCATTCGTACCATGCTTTCCCTGGCAAAGACACATGATTCGCTCACCGTAGTTGATGATCAGATCGGTTCGCCGACGTATACGGCTGACCTTGCGGAGCTTATTGCGGACATGGTCGGGACTGAGGCATACGGCACGTATCATGCGACGAATGAGGGAATATGCTCCTGGTATGAGCTTGCATGTGAGGTGTTCCGCCGCCGCGGTCTTGGTGTGAAGGTGTCTCCCGTTCCGTCCTCAGCATATCCGACCAAGGCCGTACGCCCGCATAATTCGCGATTAAGCAAGGCATCTCTGGATAAAGCAGGATTTAAGCACCTTCCCCCATGGCAGGATGCCGTCGGACGGTATCTGGATGAGCTTTCCGTAAAAGGAGAGTAAGGGCACAATGCTGTCAATCCATTGACATATCGGTGATTCGCTTTTATCATAAGAAGAGAGCAATGCCTATACTATATGAGGAAGGTTGTTATAATGAAGGTTTTGGTGACAGGCGGAGCCGGCTTTATCGGTTCGCACCTGATGGAATATCTACTGCAGAACGGACATGAAGCGGTGGCTTTGGATAATCTTTCCGTCGGCAAAAGAGAAAATCTGCCGGAGGGCGCGAAGCTGCTGGAAATGGACGTTCTGGATGACAGACTTGTCAGCGAAGTGGTTTCGGGGCAGTTTGATGCCATAGTACATCTTGCGGGACAGACAATGGTGAACAAGTCCATAGACAATCCTGCCTTTGACGCGCAGCAGAATGTGCTCGGTACAATACGTGTTCTGGAGGCTGCAAGACAAGCCGGGGTTGACCGTGTGATTTTTGCGTCGACTGCCGCTGCGTACGGCAATGTGCCCGAGAGTGACCTGCCGATAAAGGAATTGAGAAAAACCGCCCCCATGTCGTTCTACGGACTCAGCAAGGTGACGGTAGAGAAATATCTGGATCTTTATCACAAATTGTACGATTTGGACTATGTGGTACTTCGCTTTGCCAATGTATATGGTGAGCGTCAGGGTGACGGAGGAGAAGGCGGAGTCATAAGCATCTTTGCCCAGCGTGTTGCTGACGGGCAGGATATTACGATATTCGGTGACGGCGAGCAGACGAGAGATTTCATCTACGCAGGGGATATTGCCTCCGGTATCGGGGCAGCGTTGAAGACCACGGAGGTCAATGCCGCATATAATCTCAGCACGCAGACTCAGACGAGCCTCAGGGAGCTTGTCAGTGTGCTTTCAAATGTCGCGGGAAGAAAAATTATTCCGAAATATGCCGCGGAGCGTCCGGGGGATATTTACAAGTCAATGCTGTCGAACGGACGTGCACGCCGCGGACTCGGATGGAAACCTAATGTTTCGCTTGAGGAAGGACTGCGTCGTACGTATGCTTATTTTGCACATGCCTGAGGGGCTTTGCATGCTTAAACAGGAAAGGAAAGCCGCTCTGGAGAAAGGAGCGGCTTTTTTATGATTTATCTGCTGAAATTCGGAGCGAGCTTTGTACTGCCTCCGGGCATTTTTTTCGTGCTGCTGCTTCTTTGTGCGGGATGGGTATGGAAGCGCGGAGAAAAACGGCCTGCCGCGGCAATTGCCGGCGTAGTATTTGTCTTTTATCTGCTTTCAACGAGTGTCGTATCGGATGCTTTGGTGCGTGGTCTGGAATCGGAATATCTGCCTCCTGAAAATCCCTCCGGGGATGTTATTGTTATGCTCGGAGGAGGAGCGCTTCTTGATACTCCTGATGTGGACGGCCAGGGGACTCTCTGCTCAAGCCCGGCAAACAGGCTTTTGTCCGTGGCGCGTCTTTACAGAAAGCTTCATGTGCCCATTCTCTTATCGGGAGGACAGGTCTATGCTGATACCGGAGCAGAGGCATGGATAGCACGCCGTGTACTTATCGGGCTGGGAGTGTCTGAAGATGATATTCTGATTGAACCGGAAAGCCTTAATACTACACAGAATGCCAAGTATTCGGCAAAAATTATCAATGAAAAGGGCTTTAAGCAGCCGATTCTTGTGACGTCTGCATTTCATATGCCCAGAGCTGTGCTGTGCTTCAAAAAGCAGGGAATTGAGGTTACGCCGTATCCGACAGATTATCAGGCGAACCTTACGCCCCGGGAGGTGCATTATTCCCGCCTGCGGCCCGAGTCCGGAGCTATTTCGGCAAGCGCGGTTGCTTTGCAGGAGCGGCTGCGTACCCTGGTGACTGTGTTATTTGAGTAAGAATGAATAGGTATGGAATAGTTTGGAGAAGGTTTTATGACAAAAAATCTTACAGAAGGGAGCCCTGCTAAGCTCATTCTGTTTTTTACACTGCCTCTTATTGCGGGAAATGTGTTCCAGCAGATGTATGCGTTCGTCGATACACTTATCGTAGGACGCTTTCTTGGCGTTCAGGCGCTGGCGGCAGTGGGCTGTACCGGAAGCCTTATGTTTCTCATGATAGGATTTGTTATGGGTACTACTACAGGACTTTCCATATGCACAGGGCAGAGGTTTGGTGCCAGGGACAACAGGGGAGTCAGACGCAGCGCTGCGGCATGTGCGGTGCTTACACTTGGTATTGCCGCTGTTTTGACAGTGCTTGGATGGCTTTCGGCACGGCCGCTGCTTGTTTTGATGCAGACACCTCCGGAAATTCTGGAGGACGCGGTTTCTTTTATCAGCATTATATACGGCGGTTCGGCTCTGATGATGTTCTTTGCCATGCAGACGAATCTTATCCGTGCACTGGGAGACAGCCAGCGTCCGACGTATCTTTTGGCGTTTGGTCTGATCTTAAATATTATTTTTGAACCCATATTTATTATAGTGCTTGGGTGGGGTGTTCCGGGGGCTGCTCTTGCTACGGTGTGCTCACAGGTTGTGGCTAATCTCGTGTGCCTGTTTTATATTTCGAGGAAGGTGTCTGCTCTCTGGATACAGAAAGAAGACTGGAGGCTTACACGAAAGGAGCTTTATAATCATCTCAGAATGGGTATTCCGATGGGCTTTCAGGCATCTGTTATTGCTCTCGGTGCAATAATTCTCCAGGTCGCTCTGAACGGACTCGGGCCTTTAGCAGTGGCCGCGTATGCTGCGGCACAGAAGGTCGATATGGTTGCGGTAATGCCCATGATGTCATTTGGCATGGCAATGGCGGCCTATACAGCGCAGAATTACGGAGCCCATCAGTATGACCGAATCCGTGCCGGCGTGAAGAAATGTGTGATGATGTCCGGTGCTTTCAGTATAGCGGTAGGGGCTTTCAATATACTCTGCGGGCCGTTTCTGATGGAGCTTTTTGTGGGGGAAGGACAGCAGCAGGTTGTTGATTACGGTCAGATGTACCTTGTGGTCAACGGCGTTTGTTATTTTATCCTTTCGCTGCTGTTTATTTTTCGATACACTCTGCAGGGATTGGGACAGACTGTTGTTCCGACGATTGCCGGAGGAATGGAGCTTATTATGCGTGCGCTTGCGGCGCTTGTTCTTGTTGACTGGTGGGGGTATTTCGGAGCCTGTGTTGCAAACCCGATGGCGTGGGTAGGTTCATGTGCGCCTTTGGCTGCAGCGTATCTGTATATCAGAAAAAGTCTGAAGGATTGATAGGAAATAAATGAAAGTTTTCACAATGTTTTCAAAAAAGAAGGATTTTTTTTTATAATAGCGAATTATTTTAATGGTGTATCATTATTTTGTCAGTTATCTGTGCAGACATGCACGAAATGCATAGAAGCGTAATAAGAGGAGTGAACAGTATGGAACTGAGCAGCAAGGGGTTTGGAGCGTATGACATCCGCGGAATATATCCGGAGGAAGTAAATGAGGAGCTTGCGTATCGCGTGGGAAGGGCGTTCGTGCAGCTCTTTGACGCAAAAAAGGTTGCTGTCGGACATGATATACGTTTATCGGGACCGTCCATTTCCGAGGCCCTCATCAGAGGATTGAATGAGGCAGGCTGTGATGCGGTGGATATCGGACAGTGCGGAACGGAAATGATTTACTTTGCCACGGCCCATCTTAAGCTGGACGGCGGTATTATGATTACTGCGAGCCATAATCCGAAGGACTATAACGGAATGAAGCTGGTGCATCGTGAGGCCCGCCCTGTAAGCAGCGATACAGGCCTGAAGGATATTGAGAAAATCGTTATGGAGGGCTCCTTTGAGCCGGCAGCAAAGATTCCGGGCAGTGTTGAAAAAGTAGATGTACTCGATGATTACATTGAGCACCTTCTTTCATATATCGATGTGGATAAACTCACACCGCTGAAGGTGGTGGCCAATACGGGAAATGGAGCGGGCGGCCCTGTTGTAGAGGCTTTGGCGAAAAGGCTTCCGATTGAAGTTATTCCCGTATATCCGGAGCCGGACGGAAATTTCCCCAACGGCGTGCCTAATCCTATTCTGCCGGATAACCGTGATGCTACGGCTGAAGTGGTCAAAGCGCAGCATGCCGATATTGGAGTGGCATGGGACGGAGATTTTGACCGCTGCTTCCTTTTCGATGAGAAGGGAGGATTTATTGAGGGCTACTACATGGTAGGCTTTCTTGCGCAGGCATTCCTCAAAAAGAATCCGGGAGCAAAGATTATTTACGATCCGCGGCTTACGTGGAATACCATTGAAATTACAGAAGCAATGGGCGGAGTGCCCGTAATGTGCAAGAGCGGACATGCTTTTATAAAAGACCGCATGCGCCGTGAAAATGCCGTATATGGCGGTGAAATGAGCGCTCATCATTATTTCCGTGAGTTCTCCTACTGTGACAGTGGTATGCTTGTGTGGCTTCTGGTCATGCAGCTCATGTCCGAGGCTAAAAAGCCTCTTTCGGAGCTTATGCGGGAGCGCATGGAGAAATTCCCGTGCAGCGGTGAAATCAACAGCCATGTTGAAGACGCGGCGGCAATTCTTAAACGCCTGGAACAGGAATACGGCCCGAAGGGCGAAGTGAATCATGTTGATGGGCTCAGTGTTGAGTTCGATACATGGCGCTTTAATCTGCGCATGTCAAATACAGAGCCTGTTATCCGCTTAAATGTCGAGACGAAGGGCGATGCTGCGCTTCTCAAGGAAAAGACTGAGGAGCTTTTGAAAAAAATACGTGCATGAGTGAGGGAATACTAAGGTGCAGAAAATAAGAAAAGCGATTATCCCGGCGGCGGGGCTTGGAACGCGGTTTTTGCCGGCAACAAAGGCACAGCCGAAGGAAATGCTCCCCATTGTGGATAAGCCTGCGATTCAGTTCATTATAGAAGAAGCCATGGATTCGGGGATAGAGGAGATTCTCATAATAACAGGACGCAACAAGCGTTCAATAGAGGACCACTTCGACCGCTCCATTGAGCTTGAGATGCAGCTTAAATCACAGGGCAAATATGACCTGATGAAAATGATTGAAAAAATATCGGATATACAGGTTCATTTCATACGTCAGAAGGAAGCAAAGGGCCTCGGTCACGCTGTCCTCTGCGCAAAGCAGTTCGTAGGAAATGAACCCTTTGCCGTTCTTTTGGGCGACGACCTTGTGGATGCCAAGGTACCGTGTCTTTCTCAGCTGATTGATGTTTATAACGACTTTGGCGGAAGTGTTCTGGGGGTGCAAAGAGTCCCGCAGGACCGCGTTTCAAGCTACGGAATAGTTAATCCCGAGGAGATTAAGCCTAACGTATGGAAGGCGGTAGACCTCATCGAAAAGCCATCAATAGATGAAGCACCGTCCAATCTGGCAGTTCTCGGCCGTTACGTTTTGGAGCCGGAAATCTTTGAGATTCTTGAGCACACGGAACCTGGACGCGGCGGAGAAATACAGCTTACAGACGCGATCCGCGAGCTGGCGAAGAAGAAGCCTGTGTATGCATACAATTTCTTCGGACGCCGTTACGATATCGGAGATAAAGAAGGTTTTCTTGAGGCTACCGTGGAGCAGGCATTAAAACAGCCGGAGCTTCGCGACCGTTTTATGGCATATCTCGTAAAATCCATCGGACCACTGCTTTTGAAAGAGGTCTCCAAAAAGGAGGAATAAGTCATGTGCCTTTCGTTGGCATCGGGGTTTAAGTTTGATTACACGAACCTTTTCGGAGAAGGAAAGGTGACTAAAGAGGACATAAATGAACTTCGTCCCGACATTGAAAAGGCACATGCTGCGGTCATGCACATGCGCGAGACCGGAGAGGTGCGCGGTCATCTGTCAAAGGACGGCGCGCCTGAAAAGGTCTTGTTTACACAGCTCCCATATATTAAGGCGGGTAATCTCAATTCTCCTGAATCGATTGAACGTCTCAAAATGTTTGGGAAAAAAGTGCATGATGAAGCCGATGCGGTGATTTCCTTCGGTATAGGCGGTTCTTATCTCGGCGGGCGTGTTCTGTTTGACACGGCCTGCGGAGAGTTTTGGAACCTCAGAACGAAAAAACAACGCGGGGGCTGGCCTGAGTTCTGGTTCAGCGGAAACAATATTGATCCGCTTCGTACAGGAGATTTGATTGAGCATATACGGTTCTCCGCCGAAAAGAAAAAGACACATGAAGGCGGTAAGCTTTCGGTGCTTTTGCTTGTGATATCAAAG
>JAILNL010000017.1 GCA_024691625.1 Schwartzia sp. (in: firmicutes) | reverse complement strand
GGTGAAGTTGAACCGATGACGGTAGAGGCTGTACTGGTTGCAGCAGCGGATGCTATTTCCGCAGCACGTCCGGGCGCGCGCCGCGAGAGCCTTGAGGCATATCTGAAACGTTTGACACGTCTTGAAGAGATTGCGAAATCCTTCGAGGGTGTTGAAAGCTGCTTTGCTATTCAGGCAGGCCGTGAGATTCGTGTCATGGTTAAACCTGACAAGGTTGACGACGTTGCTTCTGTCGGATTGGCGCATGATATCGTCAAGAAGATTGAGTCCGAACTCGAGTACCCGGGACAGATTAAGGCAACCATTATCCGCGAGACGCGCGTGGTTGACTATGCCAAGTAATGGGTATATTATAAAAGAACAGTGAAGTCAGAAGAACGGAAGGATGTTGTGAATTTCACTTCGCAGCATCCTTCTTTTTTACTCATAAACGAGGTGCAGCTATGATCAGCTTTGGCAAAAGAAAAAAAGCGAATATGGATGGCATCAATCTGCTGATTTCGATTCTGGTTTGTTATCCCGAGATTGGAACGGTGAGCTACGAGCCTGCCCGCGAAGCGCTGCATTTTGCTTTTGCGTTAAAGGAAGTACCGCAGAGACAGGCGTATGAAGAAGTTGGAATGCTTATAAAGGAAAGTATCCAGTCGTATCACTGCCTTGAAGGCTTTCAGGATGCCAGTGTTGAGATTTTCCTGGAAGGACAGGGGCACACGGCTTTTTTCCATATAATCCGCGATGTCAGGACGATTTCTCAGGGAGAAATCAGCATGCTCAGCACGATTATGCGCGAGCATTTTGGAAGTATCCTGCTTATGGACCCTGAAAACGGAGTATCACCTTATGAGCTTGAGCAGGAGCAGGAAGCGCACGAGGATGCTATTGACCATATGATTGGTAATCTTAAATTAAGCCGGACAACGAACCGTATGATTGGAATCCGCGAGGAAGGCCGGGTTATGGTTTTTAACAAGTGAGGGATTAATTGTGCGCATAGCTATGGTTGGAGATGTTATCGGCCGTCCTGGAAGGACGGCCTTTGCTAAATATACAGCGCAGCTCCGCAAAGAAAAAAAGATAGATATTGTTGTTGTAAACGGAGAAAATTCCGCGGGAGGAAAAGGTGTCACACGTACGTCTCTTGATGAGCTTTTGCATGCAGGCGCCGATATTGTGACCAGCGGAAATCATATATGGGATAAGAAGGATGTTCTGGAGTTCATAGATCAGGAGCCGTTTCTTATCCGACCTGCAAATTATCCTGACGGGACACCGGGCAAAGGGTGGTGTGTCTATCCGTGGCGCGCGAAAAATATAGGCGTACTGAACCTTTCAGGCCGTGCGTTTATGCCCCCAATGGACTGTCCTTTTCAAAAGGTTGAGGATATTCTCGCAGAAATGAAAGACGAGTGTGATATTATTCTTCTTGATTTTCATGCGGAGACCACATCTGAAAAGATGGCAATGGGCTGGTATCTGGATGGCCGTGTGAATGCGGTTGTCGGAACACATACTCATATTCAGACAGCTGATGAAAGGATACTTCCGAACGGCACTGCATATATCACGGATTTGGGTATGGTAGGGCCGTGGGATTCTGTTCTGGGTGTTAAAACAGAAATCATAATTCAGAAGTTCACTACAGGAATGCCCGTGCGTTTTGATCTTGCAGCGGGGCCGAATGTTTATTCGGCAGTCGTTTTGGATATTGATGAGACATCAAACAAGACAGTCGGCATTGAACGCATATTGATAAAAGAATAATGATGTTGTAAAGAGTCCGTGAAAAAACGGGCTCTTTTTCATTTGTTAACATGGTAATGCGTTTTTTACAGAATTGTGATACAATAATAAGGTATATCAAGTATATTCGGCTTTGTATGCTTTCAAAACTTAAGAAGAGGAAGTGGAGACGGTATGCCAAGTGATCTGCACATCCATACGACATTTTCCGACGGGCGGCTGTCCCCGGAAGAAGTACTGGATGCGGCGAAGGAGGCCGGCCTTACTTATATCGCGATTACGGATCACGATACGGTAGACGGTATACGGCATCTTTATGAGCAGGGGCTGTATCCTGCAAAGACTCTTTGCATTATTCCCGGAATTGAGTTCAGTACCGAGGTGGACGGTCATGATGTCCATGTTCTCGGTTACGATTTGGATATATATAATCAGGAACTTCTGGATAAGATAACTGAGCTGTCGGAGGCCCGTTGGACGCGGTTTTCGCAGATTTTGGGCAAGCTCGCGGATATTGGTGTTGATATTTCCGAGAGTGACGTTCTGCAGATTGCGGGCGTCAGCCATTCAATAGGGCGTGCACATGTTGCCCGTGCCCTTGTCAAAAAGGGTATTGTTTCGTCTATCCGTGAGGCGTTTGATTCATTTCTGCAGCATGGATGTCCCGCGTATGTGCCCCATTACAAAATTCAGCCGAATGAGGCTGTAGACTTGATACGCGGTGCAGGCGGAGTTCCTGTTTTGGCGCACCCTAAGCTTGTCGGTGACGATAGGCTTGTGGAGCATTTGCTGTCTATGCCTTTCGGGGGGATTGAGGTTTTTTATCCCCGCCATGATGAGGAGGATACGGCACGCTATAAGGATATTGCAAAAGCACATGGTCTTCTCATGACCGGTGGATCGGATTTCCACGGTGTTGCAACACGGTTCCCTGAAAAGCTCGGAATTGTGACAATCGAGGACGATTTTGCGAAACCGTTTTTCCATCCTCCAAAGGTTTTGGATTAAGATTTGCTTTTGACTTTTATTGTATCGGCAGGTGAAATTTTCAATGGATGTTATTGCTCTTGTCGGACCCAGCGGGACCGGTAAAAGCCACCGTGCGCTTATTGTTGCACATCAGTATGATGCTGAAGCGATTATTGATGACGGTATTTTAATAAAAGACGGTAAAATTTTGGCCGGACATTCGGCAAAGCATGAAAAAAGCAAAATTATGGCGGTACGCCGGGCTATTTTCGTGCTTCCGGGACATGCCGCAGAGATGCGGGAAGCCATTGAGGAGATAAACCCACGGAGAATACTCATCCTGGGGACATCGGAGAATATGGCGCATAAAATTGCGAAGAAGCTTGGACTTCCTCCTATTGCCAAGATTATCCGTATTGAGGATATAGCTACAAAGGATGAGATGGCAAAAGCTGCTTTTTATCGGCTGAAGGAAGGTAAGCATATTATTCCTGTGCCGACCATTGAATTGAAGCCCCATTTTTCCGGGTATCTCATTGACCCGATTCAGTCATTCTTCAAAAAAGCACCGAAGCGGCGCCGCCGTCTGGGAGAGAAATCCATTGTGCGCCCTGTGTTCAGCTACTATGGAAAGCTCAGCATAGATGATTCCGCTGTTAGTGAGATAGTAAAGCGCCTCATCGGGGAAAAGGAATTTGTTAACTCCGTTGGACGTGTAAAGGTCAGCCACCGCATGAACGGCGAGGAGGATCAGGGAATAGATGTTTCCTGCGAGGTTGTGCTTCATTACGGCAAGCACATACCGACACTGATCCATGAAACTCAGCAGAAGATAAAGGAAGCTATTGAGTACATGACAGGAATGGTAGTTCATCAGGTGAATATTGTTGTTCGCACGCTTTTTGTTGTGAACGCTTAAATTACAGGCAATGGGGCCTGCTCCGTTTAGGGGCAGGTCCCTTTTTAGGGAAGCAGTGGATAAGTATATGCCATGGTACCGGTTGGGTATTTCCCTAAGGAAGGAGATATTATGCACGGAGTTTTTGATATCATAGGGCCGGTAATGATAGGCCCGTCCAGCTCTCATACGGCAGGAGCTGTGCGGCTTGGCCTTATGGCGCGGAAGGTGCTGGGAGGTCCTGCCAGCCGTGCCGGTATCCTGCTTGCAGGCTCTTTTGCACAGACATATAGGGGCCATGGCACGGATAAGGCTCTGATTGCAGGAGTTCTCGGCATGCAGCCCGATGATGAGCGCATAAGGGACTCGCTTTCCATTGCAAAGGAGCAGGGCCTCGAATTTGCTTTTCAAAAGACAGATATTCCCGGGGCGCATCCCAATACGGCAGAATTTCATCTGACGAGCTTTAATCAGAACAGTGCCGTGGTACGCGGCGCGTCTGTAGGCGGAGGAAATATCATAATCACTAAAATAAATGATTATGATGTGGAGATTACAGGGAGATATCCTGCAATTGTAGCTATTCAGCACGACCAGCCGGGCGTTATTATGAATATTACATCGATTCTCGGCATGGGAGGGCTTAATATCGCCTTTATGCATGTTTCGAGGAAAAACCGCGGTGAAGAGGCAATGACTATTTTGGAGCTGGACGAAGAGCCCTTGCCGGGAATCGTCGATGCCATAAAAAATATAGACGGAATCAGTCAGGCTTTCAGCATTCCGGCAATAGGGTAAGGGGGCAGTTGGGTGAAAAGTTTTCATAATATAGCGGAGCTTCTGCGTCTTGCCTCCGAGAGACAGTTACCGGTGCATGAGATTGTGCTGACTGTGGAATCGGAGCAAAAACAGCGGTCCAAAGAAGAGCTTATCGAAGAAATGAGGAATAATTGGCATGTAATGCACGATTCCGTTAAAACCGGGCTGAAGGAAGGTATCTGTTCTGTCAGCGGACTTACTGGAGGAGACGCCCCAAAGCTTTACAGGCATCAGCTTACGGGCTTTCTCGGACAGGCGGCCGTTTCAGCTGCTGCTTTCGCCGTCGCAGCCAGTGAGGTCAACGCGTCAATGGGACGCATAGTGGCATGCCCTACGGCGGGCTCATGCGGAATACTGCCTGCAGTTCTTACGGAGGCATACGAGCAGGGCTGCTCTGAGGATGATATTACCATGTCGCTTTTTACTGCAGCCGGAATAGGAATGGTCATAGACGAAAATGCTTCTATAGCGGGAGCTTCGGGAGGCTGTCAGGCAGAGTGCGGCTCGGCTGCGGGAATGGCAGCTGCAGCTTTGGCTGAAATCGGAGGCGGTACTCCTGAGCAGATTGGACACGCGGCAGCTCTTGCAATAAAAAATCTTTTGGGACTTGCATGTGATCCGGTGGCAGGACTTGTTGAGGTTCCCTGCGTGAAACGCAACGGGTTTGTGGCTGTGCATGCTATGCTTGCCGCTGACATGGCGCTGGCAGGAGTGAAGTCGGTTATTCCTGTTGATGAGGTCATTGAGGCTATGGACCGTATTGGTAAGGCTATGCCGAGAGACATTAAGGAAACAGCAGAGGGCGGTTTGGCGGCGACAAAGACGGGTCGTGCCCTGCAAAAGCAGATTTACGGATAATGTATAAATGTATACTTGAAAAATTTAATTCATATACCTTGCCATGTATACCTATGTGTGTTATTCTGATACACATAGGTTTATTTTTGATGTTATGTATGTCTTTTTGTAGAGGAAACTTGGATACTCTAAATAGATTTACATGAAAATCAGAAAGAAACCTCCCTCTGTTTGTCTCTTGCAGAT
>JAILNL010000008.1 GCA_024691625.1 Schwartzia sp. (in: firmicutes) | reverse complement strand
CAAGCACCAGGTCACGGACAGGACGGCCTGTCTCATACGCTTCTTTCGCAAGCGCCGAGCAGTTCTCATATCCGATATGAGGCATGAGTGCCGTTATGATTCCTACGCTGTGCTCCACGAGCTCACGGCAGCGTTCCTCATTAACCTCGAGATTTACAAGCAGGTTATCTACAAAGGTATTGAATGGCATTGGTGAGGCAGCGCATTGAAAGGAACATGTTATAGGAAATGACAGGCTCCATTACATTGAGTTCAAACTGTCCGTTCTCAACGCCGAAGGTAACAGCAAGGTCGCAGGCGATTACCTGATAGCACGCCTGGTCAAGAACCTCGGCAATGACAGGATTCACCTTGCCCGGCATGATGGAGGAACCCGGCTGACGCATGGGAAGCTTCAGTTCACCAAGACCACAGCACGGTCCTGATGCCATCAGGCGGAAATCGTTTGCCATTTTGATGAGTACCAGCGCCGTAACCTTTGTTGCTGCCGCCATATCCGCGAACAAATCCGTGTTATTCGTGGCATCTGTAAGGTTTTCAGCCGTGTGGTATTCCTCTCCCGTTACCTCACTGAGACGTATGCGTACACGCTCGATATATTCAGGCTCCGCGTTAAGGCCCGTACCGATTGCCGTGCCGCCCATGTTCATTACGAGAAGGTTGCTGGCTGATGCTCCCTGAATACGGCGGATTCCGCGGCGTACAGCAGAAGCGTAGGACGCCATTTCCTGACCGACTGTAATAGGAATAGCATCCTGCAGATGTGTACGTCCCATCTTTACAACGTCCTTAAACTCAACAGCCTTTTTGTCAAGCTCTACTGCGAGGCGCTTCAGCGCTTCGATGAGCTTCTTCGCCTTGTAACGCATACAAACCTTAATTGCCGTTGGAAAAACATCGTTGGTGGACTGTGCCATATTTGCGTGGTTGTTAGGCGAAATGAACTGATACTCGCCTTTTTTATGCCCGGTAAGCTCAAGGGCACGGTTGGTCAGCACTTCGTTGACATTCATGTTCACCGACGTTCCCGCGCCGCCCTGAATCGGGTCAACAGGGAACTGGTCAAGAAGCTCTCCGCTGAGTATCTCATCCGCGGCAGCCACCAGCGCATTTCCTATCTCGGGCTTCATACGCCCCGTATCCATATTTGCGAGTGCCGCCGCTTTTTTTACCATTACAACGGCCTGTATAAATTCCTTATCTACCTCTTCTCCCGTTATATGGAAGTTTTCCATTGCGCGTACCGTCTGCACTCCGTAATAGACCCCATCAGGTACATCCATTTCTCCGAGAAAATCATGCTCCTTGCGCATTTCGCCACAACCTTTCGTCGTAATAATTTTCCGCTTAATTCTCTCTGCGTATATATTTCTATATTCAAACAAAAAATCCTGCCGGGTTTTCATCCCGACAGGATTTTGTTTTAAGGAAACGCTGATCAGTGTGTTCCTAAATTATTTAGATGTCGTACCGAACCATTTAGCGAAGATTTTGTCATACTCGCCGTTCTCATGGAGTTTCTTGAGAGCTGCGTTGACTTTTTTCTGCATCTCAGGGTCCTTCTTGGACATTGCGATACCGTATTCCTCAGAGGTCAGGAGGTCATCAAGGGCACGGACGTCCGTGACACCGCTCTTTTTGATGTAATAGTCGTTGACCGGACGGTCGTTAACTACAGCATCAACGCCGCCTGCCTTGAGTTCAAGGAACGTATCTGCGGAGCTGTTGAACTCTTTGATTTCAACGCCCTCAATCTTGCGGCATTCTTTTGCGCTTGTGGTACCAATCTGAACAGCAACCTTCTTGCCTTTGAGGTCTGCGAACTTGTTGATGTCCTTGTTGTCCTTCTTAACGATGATTGTCAGACCTGATTTGTAATACGGATCGGAGAAGTTAACCTTCTGCTTGCGCTCATCGTTGATAGTCATACCGGAGATGATGACATCGAGGTTGCCGGACTCCATTGCCGGAATCAGACCGTCAAAGTTAACATTCTGGATTTCTGCCTTGTAACCCATCTCTTTTGCAACAGCGCGGATAAGGTCCATATCAAAGCCCTCGTACTCCTTGCCGCTTACATCCTGGAACTCAAACGGTGCAAAGTCTGCGTTTGTACCAATGCGCAGAACCTTCTCCGAGCCCTGTTTTGCCCCACTGTCTTTCTTTGCCGAATCGCCGCCGCAGCCTGCAGCAAGTACAGCCAGCGCCAAAACAGCAGCCATGCAGATCAGCATGATCTTCTTCATACCAAACCACTCTCCTAAAAGATATTCGAGGATAGCCCTCGTGCACAAGAAAAGCCCGGCACAAACCGGGCCTCATTGCCTGTATCAAATAATCGTCAGTGCCCTCTGCGTTTATTGAAGCAGTCCCGACAGAAAACCGGGCGGTCATCCTTAGGCTCGAACGGAACCTGTGTCTCGCGTCCGCAGTCAGCACAGACAACGGTGAACATCTGACGCTGCGGCTGATCTCCGCCCTCACGGGTGCGGCGACGTTTGTCGCGGCAGTCACGGCAGCGGACCGGCTCATTCTCAAAGCCTTTTTCCACGTAAAATTCCTGTTCGCCTGCGCTGAAGATGAACTCCTTACCGCAGTCCTTGCACGTTAACGTTTTGTCTTCGAAAGCCATGAATTAATCCCCTCACATTGTGTAGAACGGTCCGTTGCCTCTTTAGGCAAACACATCTATCATCGTTCCAAGATTAGGATCAAGGCTTTCTGTAATATCGGACAACATGGCTTCAACACCCTGCTCGGAGGATTCCATCGCTTCTTTGAGGACAGCAACTCCGAGAGACTGCTGTACCTGAGCCTGATGCATCCCTACACTGACAGCAGCTATACTCATATCCAAGTCCACAAAACCCATCTCCTTTCCTGAACCAATAATATCAAATCTCATTATATGTGAATTTACGAAAAAGTGCAATAGTCTTTCCAGAGATGACGATAAAGGTCCTCTATATCCTTCATATAGGGAATTCCGTCCATAAGACGTGACTTTTTCACAACGTTTCTCAAGCCCGAATGGAACTTCTCCAAAATCTCCATGGAATTGGCTATCTGCACCGCTTTGCGGACATAATCCCCATCGTTTTTCGCCACCAGCTCAGGAAGCCCTGCATTCTCAAGAATCGTCGCCCCGTAACGTGAGCCGTGGGTATTTCCCTTCCTCGTTATAACAGGCACTCCCATTATAAGTGCCTCGCAGGTAGTCAGTCCGCCGTTGTAGGGTGTTGTATCAAGTGCAATATCTACATCTCTGTACTGCTCCAGATAATCCGGACTGTACGGACGGAAATCCACTCTCCCGGGATTGATACCTATATCCCTCAGACGACTTTTGGCCTCCTCTATCCCATCGGGAATGCTTGCAATCTTTCCTTTTATTATGAGCCGCGAATCCGGCACAGCCTCGAGAACACCTCTCCAAAGAAGCAGCGTCTCACGGCTGACCTTTGCAAAATTATTAAAGCTGCCGAAGGTCACATACCCGTTCCGTTTTGCAGGCGGTTCCTCTGCAGGCGGAGGAAGCTCATGCACTATTTCCGGTGAATAGCAGAGATGGCAGTACGGAACCCGCGCAATCTTCTCAGTAAAACCGACTGTCCCCTCATCGGGAGGCTGACATATATAATCGGAAAGAAAATAATCAGCTTCATGAAGTCCGCTTGTGTTTATATCCCCGATTGCAATCATCTGTATAGGAGCCGGACGATATGTGAGCACAGGGAGACAGGACCCCTGGGAATGCCCCGAAAAATCCACAAGAATATCAATTCTGTCCTGATAGATTTTCTGTGCGGTTTCCTTCGGAGTCAGCCCCGTAACATCACGCCACGCGGCAGCATAACGGCGGAAACGCTTTGATACATGATCCTTGTTGCCTATAGTATAGCAGAACACCGAGAAATCCAGCTTCGAATAATCACGCAGGAATGGAGTCAAAAAATTCGCTACGGCATGTTCCCTGAAATCCGGAGAGAGATATCCGATGCGCAGCTTTCTGTCCGGCACTCCTTCCGGCCGTGTATGAGGAAATTTAACCCTTATTCCGAAGAAAGCGTTGTATCCCTCTCTCAATGCCAGGTGGTGCTTATCCTGTGTCTGATAATTTGTCAGAAACAACGCCTTGCTGTAAAGGTCTGCCTTGCCTGCGGGGTCCTTCACCAGAGCGCTGACATCCATGCATACCTCCGCAGCCTCTTTAGCTCTGCCGAGAAGATAGCATGTATCTGTCAAAAGGCGTCCTGCCCGTTCCAGCAGAGTAAGCTTATATTGGGGAATATCCCCCTCCGCGACCTCGCCAAGCCGCCACAGACGCTGCAGCAGCGGAATGGCTGCACGCAGCTCAAAGTTCCCCACGGCAAGCTCTGCCGCTGTCAACAGAATACGCCAGTTATACGGGTCTGATGAAGACACTCTCTGCACTATCCGCTCGGCCGCGTCTTCTTCTCCCAGATAATAGGAAGCCTGCGCCAAAAGCGCCAGCGCGTCAAGGTCGTCCAAATCATGTGCCAGAATCTCACGGGCACAGGCGCGCATGGCTTTGAAATCGCCCTCCAAAAAGAAATCGTTCGCTTTATTGAGCCAATCTTCTTTTTCTTCCTGCTTAATCGTCAAAAGCCACACCTCCCTCGTATCTTCAATTATTCGCCATGATGCTTTAATTCTCCTGCAATGAAAGAAGATTTATTGTATATGCAAACAAAAATCCCCGGCTCTCGAAAGAACCGGGGATATTGTATATTGATTTAGAAGCGGAATCTCTGCAGGGAGTTCTGCAAATCCTGAGCAAGCTCGGAAAGCGAACCGCTGGCAGAAGCAATCTCTCCTGCAGACGCAGACTGCTCTTCGGCAATAGCCGAGACATTCTGCATCTCGTCGGAAACTTTTGTGCCCTGCTGGTCAATCTCTGCAATCTGATTGGAGATATTCTGCGTATCAGTAGCAACTCCCTGAATGGAGGAGCTCATCTCGGATACCTCGCCCGTTACCATATCAACATTATCGCGAATCTCGTCGAATGTAGCACGGAGACCTTCGACAGCCTGTGCACCGACGGACACGGCTTTAGTTCCTTCACGCATGGAGGAAACAGCGCTCGTTGTATCGTTCTGGATAGAACCGATGAGCTCTGCAATCTGCTGTGCAGCAGTCTGGGACTGCTCAGCAAGCTTTCTTACTTCCTCTGCGACAACCGCGAAGCCGCGGCCATGCTCACCTGCACGCGCAGCCTCAATAGCTGCGTTGAGTGCAAGGAGGTTTGTCTGACCTGCGATACCGGAAATAGTCTCTACGATAGTACCGATTTCCTGAGAACGCTCACCCAGCTTATCGACAATACCTGCCGACTCGCCAACCGTCTTCTCAACGCTCTTAATCTGGTCAACTGCGGAAATGATAGCATTGCTTCCTGCCGTTGCTTTATCAAATGCAGCGGAGGACTGGTCCGCAATTTTCTGTGCTTCCTGTCTGAGGCTTTCAATAGCCTGAGATACCTGCTGAATAGACTCTGTACCGGAAGCAATTCCGACCTGCTGCTGAGCCACAGCGCCTGCGGCACGGGTTACGGCCTGTGCCGACTGCTCAGATGCCTGAGCGGACTGTGAGGAGCTTGCCGTCAGCTCTTCCGAGGAAGCGGCAATCTGGTCAGACGAGGAATGAATCTGCTTCATGAGTTTATTTAGGTTCTGGCGCATAGCGATAAAGGATTGCTCCATATCGCCGAACTCGTCCCTGCGTTCTGCGGACATTCCCGAATCACGGAAATCGCCGTCGCTGAGCTTCTTGCAGTTAGCCATAATTTCCTCAAGAGGATTTGTAATTTCACGGGAAATCATGATGCTTGCGAAAACAAGAACAACAAGCGCGATTACGCACTGGATAATCATGTTGCGGGAAGCTGCCTCGGATTTAGCAACATTTTCCTGGTACATCTTCTCCGAGTTAGCCATTACTGTATCCTGTTTGTTTTCAAGAATCTTACGGAGAGCAGATGTAGCCTCAGAGCCCTTCTTTGAGTAAACCGCCTGTGCGCCGTCCTTATCGCCCTTCTCACTCAGAGCATGAATCTCTCTCATAGCTCCCGAGAAGGTGTTCCATGCTGTTCTCATTTCCTCAATGGAATCCATGTTGGAGCCCGGAGCTAAACGGGATTTATAGTCCTCCCAGGTTGCGAGGTATTTCTTATCAACCTCATCCATGTCCTTTTTGAGGTCAGCAAAGCGTTCAGGCGTCGATGCCGTCATGGAAAGAGCTGCACGCGACTGCATGTCACGCATGTAATACTTCATCTGACCTGCATTGTAGCCGTTCTTCAGACGCTGATTGTACATAACGTCAATTTTCTTTTGGGCATCCTGGAAGGTTGAATACCCTCCATAGCCTACCACAGCAAGCGCAATAAGCGCTATAACCGCCAG
>JAILNL010000146.1 GCA_024691625.1 Schwartzia sp. (in: firmicutes) | reverse complement strand
CATTTATGCCCCATTATGCTATTATACTTATCTTATCTTATCTTATCTTAACAAAATATTCAGAAACAGAGAGGGGCAGCATGGAAAAGAAGCGTTTATGGATTGCCGTTATCATCGCAGTCGTTCTTGTAGGAGCCGTTTGTTGGTTTATCAATGACAGAAACAGCAAACAGGAAGCCGCGCATCATTTGACCTTATCAGGAAACGTAGATGTGCGCGAGGTTACTCTTGCCTTCCGCTCCAGCGACAGAATAGAATCGCTGCGATTTGCCATAGACGCGCTCAGACGCATCTACCTCGAAGGCGCGGGATTAAAAAACATCTACCACGACTTCATTCCAATGCTCACCGTGGCATTTATCACCCTGCCATTTGCAGGCTGGCTGTTCAGGAATAAAACGACGTAAACGGCAACATAAAACAGGACTGTGATTTTTTCACAGTCCTGTTTTGATTTATATATTCAAATTTCCGCTAATGTGCATTTCTCTGTTATGCAGCTCATTCTTTTCATCAAGAAGAAGATTGCGAAGGAATTTTTCGAGGAATTCCGTCGTCTCATATACACCATTTTTAATGTTATTGTAGTTCGCCCGAACCAAGGCATTTCTGAAGTACCAGGAATGCTCCGCAAACAAATCGTTTTCAGCCTCGAAGCCAAGTGTCCGAAGATACTTGATAAAGAATACCGCCGTCGTTCTGGTATTTCCTTCTCCAAATACATGTATCTGCCACAGTCTGGAAATAAATACCGCAAGATGATGAATCGTTTCGTCCATCGTCAATCCCTTGTACCGAAACTCTCTTTCCTGCGAGAAATCATAATCCAATGTTTCCCGAAGGTCTAAAGCTCCGCCGTAGGAAACAGTGTCCCCGTCAAACACCCATTCTTTTTTCGTGATATTGTAGTCGCGCATTTTACCTGCATGAGAATATATCCCCCGGAACAATTCACGGTGAATCGACAGATACTGCGCCTGGGAAAAGGTAAACGCCTTTTCCGACAAAATCTTTGCTATCCTCGTGGAGACCTTATCTGCCTCTTCCGTGCGCATCTCTGTTTCCGAGCGTTCCTTTTTGCTTTCATAGTAGCTGTTGATTAAATCTCCTGCCTCATCTACGGAGATTTCACCATCTATATTCTTTTTCGCCGTTTCATACAGATACTCAGAGGGCTTCAATCCATCAACGTCCTGCAGACCTATAGCCGCAGACCACGCCTGCCCCAGTTCTTTCTTAGTGGGCGGAAGATTCTTTATATATTCTTCAAACGGATCTTTCTTTATATCAACCACAGTATCCCTCCCTGCAAAAAGATACACTCCAATAATAGTGTATTTGTATCAACAAAGTTTTTCAAGGATAAGATTGCTCTCAAAACAAACATTATTTAACCCGAGAAAAAAATCCCATACAAGGGTGACAAATGTGACCATAATCAAACTTGCACTCTTGTGGTATAATCTTTTTGTTCCAAAACAAAGGAGGAAATTATATGGAAAACCCCGCAATAAAACGCATCAAGGCGTTTCAAGAAGATAATGCAGAAAGACTCGCCGAAGTCTCTTACGAAAAAGCGACATATAACGGAGTCATCCAAAAAGAGCTTGCGATGCTCGTTCTCGTCATCGCGGCTGCGGCCGGTGTTATCGCAACAGGATACGCAACTCCTGTTGCCGTGCTTGTTTCGAGTGTAATGGCATTAGTTACGGGTTTAGTGATATCCTTCAAACCAACCTTCGCGCCAACGCTGACGCCTGCTTATGCCATTCTTGAAGGAATGGCACTGGGCGGGCTCTCATACATGTTAGAAATGGAATATCCAGACATTGTAATCCAAGCAGTCATGCTGACATTCGCCGTCGCATTGGGTGCATTGTTTGTATTCGGGAAAGGTATCGTCAAGGTCGACAGCACCTTTGTAAAGGTTACGACGACGGCGCTGTTTACCGTACTGATTTTCAGTATCGGCAAACTGGTCGCAGCGTATTTCTTCGGTGTCAATTTTGAGTTTTTTGAATCCGGAATCGTCGGCATCATGATTGATGTGCTTGTCATCGGCGTCGCGACAATGAGCCTCTTCGTCGATTACGAACAAATTAAGGAAACAGTCGAAGCAGGGCTTCCTAAAGAATACGAATGGGTTTGTGCTTTCTCTCTCTTGGTCACACTTATTTGGCTGTATATACGCATCTTGGAATTACTGAGAACTATGCGAAAATAAGACAGCCCAAACGCGCATGGAAATCAAAGTCAGAT
This sequence comes from Schwartzia sp. (in: firmicutes), assembly GCA_024691625.1. Classification (GTDB taxonomy): domain Bacteria; phylum Bacillota; class Negativicutes; order Selenomonadales; family Selenomonadaceae; genus Schwartzia. The sequence goes on along the minus strand of JAILNL010000146.1, from coordinate 4,219 downwards.
ATGAACACCAGTAAGGAGAATTTGAAACTTGACTGAGAAGCTTGAATACATTTGTCCCTGTTGCGGAAAAAAGGGAAAAGAAGAAGAAGGAGCTTCTGATGTTTGCGTTTACTGTGGCTGGGAAGAAGATATCGTTCAGGAAGCAGACCCTGACTATAGAGGCGGGGCGAATAAAATGTCATTGAACGAAGCAAAAAAAGCATTCAAAGAAGGTAGAGCCGTATATTGATAAACAAGCGATTAAATATATGGCTTTGGATAAAACCTTCATTTACCACAATCACCCATGCAATAAAAAGCTGCCTTTCCCATTAGGAAAGGCAGCTTTTTTCTATTCTTTATTCGGGTATCATAGTGCCCACGCTTGTGAGTCTGCGGCAGAAGGTTCTGCCGTCTTCACCGAGGAGGTTCAGGCTGGAAAGGAGCACGCGGCATGGGTACTGTACCTCGTCGCCGTTAGTTCCCTTTGTTCCGTAGCTGTAGAGCGCCTGCAGCACCATTGGCTTTCCTTCTGTAGTAGTTCCGAGAAGCACGGAGACCTGTCCCGGCTGGAAGAGAAGGCTGCCCGGCATAGCCGTGGCTATTACAGGGATACGTTCTGCCTCCGTGAGTATCTCCGGAAGCTTAACAATATGGCTCATTGCCATTTCCTGTCTTGCACTGTCACGGGGCAGCTCTATGCCTACAGTTCTGTAGACATCTGCTGCCAGCGCGGAGCTGTCCACGCTGTTATCAAGCCCGCCCCAGCCGTACACATCGCCGATGAAGCGGAAGGACTGGCGCACGAGATTGTTTGTGGTATACGAAAGATATCCTTCGTGGAACATTTTCACATCATGGGGAATTGCAACCTTCTGTTCCTCCAGTCGGCCCGAGGCATCAGCGCGGGGTATACGAACCGTCCACACCTGCCATGCATGTCCCAGCAGCGGAATACGGCTTCCCATCTGGAATATTTCCTTATGGTCTCCGTGCGTCTGTACCGTTGCGAGATTCACCGTCACCACGAGGAATCTGTCGGGGGATACATATGAGAGCCATACCGCACGGTCGGTAAAGGCGAGAGTTTTTTTCTCCACCCAGCCCCTGTAGTTTCTCATCTGCACAAAGCAGTATTTTTTATCTTCGCTGTCAGCGAGAACAGCAACAGGCTCTGCCGGATCAGCCGCAGTCCCCTGCAGGCGGTCTTCTTTTCTGGAGCCTGCGGCATCAAACCATGCCTGCTCCGTAGGAAGAAAGCGGAGGTTTGTGCGTGTAACCGTAATTGCATAACGCACCGCCACCGGCTTTGTAATGTCATCATCACCGCGAAGAGAAAGCAACTCTTCTTCGTCCTGAGGCGTTACGCGGTGCTCTGCTCCGTTTTCGTCCCGTGTGGAGAGTCCCGCGCCTGAAGGGGTAAGTTCCCTTATGAAGCCCCGTACCGTTTCCGCGGAAAGCTCCTCGGGATATGTCGCAAGGTCTACAGAAAAGTCGTCCTTTTCGCGGATGGCTGCGTTCATTCCCCGTATTTCCTCACGGGTCGCCACCTGAACATCACCCAGAGAGCCCGCCCTTGCTTCCCAATACGCCGCCTCCATCATGGACGCCGCATGTCCGCCTGCAGGCAAAAGCAGCCAGAGGCACAGCAGGCAGAAGCATATTCGTTTCATTGAATCCATCCTCCCCGATATACGCGATACGATTCTCCCTAGCACCAGTATCACGTTTATGTCGTTATTTTTGTAACATATGGATTACATTAAAACACTGTGCAAAAATGTGCGGTATTTATCCTGCTTTTCCCCTGTGCTGTTCTTTACCGCCCAGCGGAGAACCTCAAGACTCTGCGCGTATGTTCCCGACTCGGGGTCAAGGGGCAGGACTCCGTTTACAAGGTCGTCTGCCACATGGAGCCGCACGCGGTTTAATATTTTCTGTACTGTCGACGGGCTCATATGCATTTCCTTCGCAATCTGACGGATTGGTTTTCCCTCATATATATGAGCGACAAAAATTTCCTGTCCCTCCTGAGCATCCTTGTACTGGGCAGGACGTCCGGGAGAGCGCGCAAGCTGACTCTGTGCCGCGCGTACGATTATTTCAATGCCTTCACGGTCTATAGATGATTCGCGGTAGATTTCGCTGAAGCCCTTCTGCGGGTCGGCAGCCGTGTCCTCTATGAGCTTCCATGTATCGCCCTCCACGGCAAGCACCAGCAGGATTCCCTTTTCCCTGTTGAGATTTAAAAGATACACGTTGTCCACGTCTACGATTTTACGTGCCAGTCTTTTACGTGCGCCTGTGTTAATAGATGAAAGATCCAGACGTCCGATGGCAAGTTTGTGTTCCCCCGTGATAAGCATTTGTATCGCCTCCGTTATTGTTACGATAACTAAAGTATAACAGAAAAGGCCGGCGTCTGCCAGCCTTAATATTAACTAAGTTGTATAAATATTTACCAGGTGCGTAGATAGAAGGTACTTTGGGGTACACCTCATCCGTCACCCTTCGGGTGCCAAGTGAACATGTCACTGGCATGTTCACACCCCTAAAGGAGAAGGCTTCTTAAATGACTCCAACTTTACGTGCCGAGGGATTTTTTCACCAGACAAGGAAACAACCACGAAGTCGCAGTATCGCTGCGTCGAGCTGATGCTGACAACGTATACGAAAACCAGCCTAAACATACCTGATGATTTTTTCGTCAGGCTAGGAAGATGTCGCGACGGCGTAGTAAAACTACGTCAAGCGGCTGATGACAAAGCATGATGCATGAGGTTTAATCCCAATGATTTTTTCGTCAGGCAAGGAAGCGGACGCGACAGCGTAGTATCGCTACGTCGAGCGTCCGCTGACAACGTATACGAAAACCAGACTAAACATACCTGATGATTTTTTCGTCAGGCGAGGAAGCAGTCGCGACGGCGTAGTAAAACTACGTCAAGCGGCTGATGACAAAGCATGATGTTTAATCCCAATGATTTTTTCGTCAGGCAAGGAAGCGGATGCGACAGCGTAGTATCGCTACGTCGAGCGTCCGCTGACACAGCATGACGGAAAAATCACCAGGCCTTGTGCCAACGCCAAAACTCAGGCTGCAAAAGCGCCAGTACCGTGAAAATCTCAAGACGTCCGAGGAACATTGCAAAGCATGCCACTACCTTTGAAAAATCAGGAAGGAGCGCGTATGTACTGGTCGCGCCCGCGATACCGAAGCCCGGGCCGACACTTCCCATTGTAGATACTGCCACGCTGACCGCGTCAATCATGGAGATGCCGTCCAGTATCATGGCAAAGGCAAAAAGCACGTCAAGCATTACATAGATGAAGAAGTGGCGCGCGATACCATAGAGCACCTCAGGCGGCATGATATTTCCGTTCATGCGCACGTGGGCGACAATCTGCGGGTGAAGTTTCTGCCACGCCGCCGCTCTGACCATCTTGATGAGAACGACGAGGCGCATGACTTTGAGTCCGCCAGCCGTGGAACCGCCGCAGCCGCCAACAAACATCAAAAACAGCAGCACGGATTTTGAAAAAGACGGCCACAGGTCAAAGTCGTTTGATACATATCCCGTGGTGGAGAAAAGCGCGGCCACCTGAAAAGACGCGTACCTGAGGGACTGCGGAATATCCATGCCCATCTCTGTGACAAGGTCTGCCGTAACGAGTACGGTCGCCACTGCAAATACTGCCAAAAACACCTTGAACTCGGTGTTTCTGAGTATTATCTTGCCGCCATGGCGCCATGCCATGACGTACATTCCGAAGCTGCCGCTGGCTATAACCATAAAAAAGACTGCCCACGCCTCAAGGAGCGGATTGTCGTAATAGATAAAGCTGCTGCCCTGGGTGGAAAATCCGCCTGTGGCTATGGTGGTCAGTGCGTGATTGACCGCGTCATAAAGGGACATTCCGCAAAGGACGTAGACTATACCGCATACTACGGTAAAGGACAGATAGATTTTGAACAGTGCCGCCGCATTGTCCTTTATACGGGGGAGCTGGCGTTCCTTTGTCGGTCCCGTGGACTCCGCCTGCATCATGTAGACGGCGCCGCGTCCGAACTGCGGAAGGAGCGCCATAAATATGACGATGATACCGAGGCCTCCAACCCAGTTGGTAAGACTGCGCCAGAGCAGGAGGCTTCTGGGAAGATGGTCGAGAACGTCCATGACTGTTGCGCCCGTGCCCGAAAGACCCGAGATTGACTCCGTAATACTGTCTAGGAAATTCA
>JAILNL010000144.1 GCA_024691625.1 Schwartzia sp. (in: firmicutes) | reverse complement strand
TCGGCGGTTGAAGCGGCACTCAAAATGTGCTTCCAGTATCATCTGCAGACAGGGCACCCTGAGAGACAGAAGTTCATGTGCCTTTCCGAGGGCTATCACGGAGAAACAATAGGCGCTCTTTCTGTAGGAAGCCTCGACCTGTACGCAAAAATGTATCAGCCAATGATGATGAAGAACATTCATGTGGAAGCACCTGACTGCTACCGCTGCCCGTTCGGGAAAGACAGGGACCATTGCAGCTGCGAATGCTTTGAACATGCGGAAAAAGCATTTGCCGAGCACGGTGAAGAAACCGCGGCAATCATTGTTGAACCGCTGCTTCAGGGAAGTGCGGGTATGCGGGTGTATCCGGCTCTCTACCTGAAGAAGCTCAGGGAACTGTGCGATAAAACGGGAGTGCTTCTTATAGCTGATGAAATAGCAACAGGCTTCGGCAGAACGGGAAGAATGTTTGCGTGTGATCATGCCGGAATAACACCGGACATCATGACTATATCCAAAGGACTCACCGGAGGGTATCTCCCTATGTCGGTTACAGTCACAACACAGGAAATTTATGATGCTTTCTATGCTGATTACAGTGAGGGGAAGGCTTTTGTGCACAGCCACACATACTCAGGAAATCCTCTTGCATGTGCCGCGGCCCTTGCCGTGCAGCACATTTTCAGGACACAGCCGATTTTTGAAAATATGGCGGTCAACTCAAAATGGCTGACAAAGAGAATGGAGGACGTCATAGGCTCGCATCCTAATGTCGGCGAAATCCGTCATATAGGGCTTATTCATGCTTTCGAGCTCGTAGCTGATAAGAAAACAAAGCAGCCTTTCGACGTGGCAAAACGTACAGGCTATGAGGTTTACCGTCATGCCCTTTCACATGGACTTTTGCTCCGCCCAATAGGAGATGTGCTGTACTTCAATCCGCCTCTGAACATAACGCAGCCGGAGCTTGATGAAGCACTGAGTCTCGCAAAAACGGCACTTGAGGAAGTGCTTCCGAATCGTTAAAATACACGAGTGCAGCTCCGGGATTTTGTCCCTAAAGGCAAGAATAATGAAAATTCTTTTGCTGAAAAGATGAAACTTCCTCTCTAATATGATAGAATATAGTCAACCTAAAAAAGGACAGGAAGGGATTCATTTTTTCCTGGCGGAGAGAGGAATAGGTATGGAGAAGAAAGCCAAACGGCCATGCATGCTTATTGTAGATGATGTGGAAATCAACCGCACCATTTTGGAGGAATATTTCAAGGATGATTACGAAATACTCCATGCAGAAGACGGGCAGCAGGCACTCGATGTTATCGAAGAAAACAATATTGATATCATTCTTCTGGATCTTGTTATGCCTGTCATGGACGGTATAGAGGTACTTACCCGTCTGAAGCAGAATTCACGCTTTGCGTCAATTCCTGTTGTTGCTACAACTGCCCGTAACGAGGTAGAAAGCGAAGCAAAGATGATGGAGCTGGGGGCGGCTGACTTTATCACGAAGCCGTATCACCCTACGATTGTCCGCTGCCGTGTGCGTAATGTCATGGCACGTCTTGAGAATGAATGGCGCAAGATTGAGCAGGCGGAGCAGAAGGTTCAGTTTTTGGAACTCAGCCGTAAAATCGGCGAGGATCCGCTGACTCATCTCTATAACCGTGAGAAATTCTGCACGGCTGCGGCAGAGCTCATGCAGAAGAATTCCGATGTCAAATATGCCATTGTTTATCTCGACATAAGCCATTTCAAGGTTGTAAATGACCTCTGTGATATTGAGACGGGAAATCTTGTCCTCAAAACAGCCGGCGCGTGCTTTGCGCATTACACGAAAGACCGCGGAATCTGTGCGCGTCTTGAAGCAGACCATTTCGCAATCTGTATGCCTCTCGACGAGCTCAAGATGGACGAGTTGATCAGTGCCGTTGACGAAGACATGCAGATGCTTGTTCTTCCGCATACTATCCTGTTCTATGCAGGTGTTCTGCCTGTCGAAAATGTATTCCTCCCGGTAGACCAGATGTGTGACCGTGCGCATATGGCTTTAAGCACGGTAAAGGATAACTACCGTAAGCGCTATGCCTTCTACGATGACAAGATGCGCGAGCGCATGATGGATGAGCAGATGATTCTGCGCGAGATGGAGTATGCTATCGAGCAGAAGCAGTTTACCATCTATCTGCAGCCTATTTACAGCACGGTAAAACAGTGCGATACAAGTGCAGAGGCTCTTGTCCGTTGGACGCATCCGACGGAAGGGATGATTTCTCCGGACAGATTTATTCCGCTTTTTGAACGAAACGGTTTTATCGTTCGCCTTGACCATTACGTATGGGAAGAGGTCTGCCGTCTGCTTGCCGACGAGCGTGCCAAGCTCGGACGCGTTGTGCCGGTGTCCGTTAATGTCTCACGGCTTGATTTTTATGACGAAAACCTCTTGGATTTCTTCCTCGGTCTGATGAAGAAATATGACCTTGAGCCTTGGATGATCAAGCTTGAGGTTACAGAAAGCGCGTATACCGACAATCCGCAGCAGATTATGAAAACCATGAAGCGGTTCCAGGAGGCAGGCTTTAAGTTCCTCATGGATGATTTCGGAAGCGGGTATTCCTCTCTTTCCATGCTCCGAAATCTGCCGGTCAATATCCTGAAGATAGATATGAAATTCGTTCAGGAGATTGTAACTTCATACCGTGCGGCGAAAATAATGGAGCACATTGTCCAGCTTGCCCATGATATTAAGATGGATGTCGTAATCGAGGGCGTTGAAACGAAAGAACAGGTCGAGTTCCTGCAGGATATCGGCTGTGATGAAATACAGGGATATTATTTCTCCCGGCCGCTGCCGCGCGACGAGTACCTGGAACGTCTTGCGGAGAGCCCCATTGTGGGAGAATCAATGGAGTTGTCTGAGGGTTGGTAAAAGCATTTCTGTTTGATATGGACGGCGTTCTGATTGACAGTGAGCCGATTCATACCCGTGTAAAACGGGACACACTTATACATTTCGGTCTGGACGCGGATATTGATTTTTCCGCGTATATGGGCCGAACGAGCCGTATTCTCTTTACCGACGCGATAGAGCGCGCCGGAAGACATGATCTTGAGCCTTCTATGTTGGCGGACTACAAGCATGAAAGGTATCTTGATATTTTGAAAAATGATGATGCTATTCAACCGATTGAAGGAGCGCGGGAGCTCCTTCTTCGTTTGTCAGAGGAGCAAATTCCAATGGCTTTGGCATCTTCATCTGCACGGCAGGTAATTGAGGCTGTGCTCGAAAAATTTGATTTCAATCACTTTTTTTCCTCGGTGCTGAGCGGGGCAGATCTTCCTGCAAGCAAGCCTGACCCTGCGGTTTACAGGATTTCAGCGGAAAGGCTTGGAAAGAACCCGGCTGAATGTGTGGTTCTTGAGGACGCTTCGTCGGGAATTGCCGCGGCGAAAGCTGCAGGTATGCGCTGCATAGCGTTCAAAAATCCGAATTCGGGAAAACAGGATTTATCGGATGCCGATTGGATTGTCCATAGTCTGAAGGAAATAGATATTACAGCGTTGTGAAAGCAGCGCTTTTTTCTTTTTGGGAGTATAAATTTGAATACTGTTAAATTTGCGAAAGGAGAATTGCGATATGCTTGAAAAACTTAAAGAAGAGGTATGCCGCGCAAACTGCATGCTGCCAGAATACGGACTTGTAACCTTTACATGGGGGAATGTTTCCGGGGTAGACAGGGAAAAGGGCCTCGTTGTCATAAAGCCTTCAGGGGTGGAGTACGATTCTCTGAAGCCGGAGGACATGGTCGTTGTCAGCCTTGCGGATGGAAGAGTAGTAGAGGGAAAGCTGCGCCCATCCTCTGACACGGACACACATCTTGCCTTATACCGTGCATGTGATGAAATCGGCGGAGTCGTCCATACTCATTCGAGATATGCTTCCTCCTGGGCACAGGCAAAACGCTCCATTCCTGCACTGGGAACGACTCACGCAGATGATTTTTACGGTGATATTCCGTGCACGCGTCCTATGACGGCAGAGGAAATAAAGGGAGCATACGAGGCGGAAACGGGAAAGGTTATTGTTGAAACCTTTGCGGGAAAAAATATGATGGAGATTCCTGCGGTGCTTGTGGCGTCGCACGGGCCTTTCGTTTGGGAAAAGGACGCTGTATCGGCTGTGAAAAAATCCGTGGTGCTGGAGGAGGTCGCACGAATGGCACTTTACGCGGAATCAATCGCGGGCGAAAAGCTTTCAACGATGAATCAGGTACTCATGGACAGGCATTATCTGAGGAAGCACGGCAAAGATGCTTACTACGGGCAAAAATAAGGACGAGAAGAATTTTGTATACAATTCGAAATAATTTACTTTTGATGGTAAATTTTTTTGAAAATTCGGTAGACGAAAGAGAAAAAAACAGTTACAATTATCTTTGTATATTGCTTATAATGCGAAAAAACTGTACAGCATCCAATAGAGATGTAACTTGAGTTGAAAGATCAGACAGGGGGCAAATGTATGAACATTCATGAGTACCAAAGTAAGCAGATTCTGCGTGAATTTGGCGTAAAGGTTCCTAACGGCCGTGCTGCGTTCAGTCCGGAAGAGGCTGCACGCGTGGCAAAGGACATGAGTACGCCGGTTGTTGTAGTTAAAGCGCAGATTCATGCGGGCGGACGCGGCAAAGCCGGCGGTGTAAAGCTGGCTCACAACATTGACGAGGTCAAGCAGTACGCATCCGGTTTGCTTGGAAAAGTACTCGTTACGCATCAGACCGGTCCTGAGGGCAAACAGGTAAACCGTCTTTTGATTGAAGAAGGCTCGAATATCGAGAAGGAATACTATCTCAGCTTTGTAATCGACCGCAAAACGGCACAGATTGTCATGATGGGCTCCGAGGAAGGCGGCATGGAAATCGAGCAGGTAGCGGAGGAAAGCCCTGAAAAGATTTTCAAGGAATATATTGACCCGGTTGTGGGCCTTATGCCGTTTCAGGCACGCCGCATGGCATTCCGCATGCATTTCAAACCGGAGGTCATGAGCAAGGCTACCAAATTTATGGAAGGTCTTTATAACGTTTTCATTTCGAAGGACTGCTCTCTTGCAGAGATTAATCCTCTTGTTGTCACAAAAGAGAACGATATCATTGCGCTTGATGCCAAGCTGAATTTTGACGACAGTGCACTGTACCGCCATCCGGATGTTGAAGCTCTCCGCGACGAAACAGAGGAAGAACCGAAGGAGCGCGCAGCTGCAAAAGCGGCACTTTCCTATGTCAACCTCGGCGGCGACGTTGCCTGCATGGTTAACGGCGCAGGCCTGGCTATGGCAACAGTTGATATCATTAAATATTACGGCGGCGAGCCTGCAAACTTCCTTGATGTCGGAGGCGACTCCACTGTGGAGAAGATTGCAGAGGCATTCCGTATCATGCAGTCTGATGACCAGGTTCACAGCGTGTTTGTAAATATCTTTGGCGGAATCAACAAGTGCGATGTCATTGCGGCAGGTATTGTTGAAGCTGCAAAAATTGTAGGACTCCGCGTTCCGGTTGTTGCCCGTCTTGACGGCACGAACGTTGAAGAGGGCCGCAGAATTCTCAAAGAAGCAAATGTGCCGGGTGTCTATATGGCAGCTCATATGGACGAAGGCGCAAAATGTGCGGTTGAGCTTGCGGCAGCAAAAAAATCCGAATTACGGATAAAGGCCTGAGGACGAAGGAGGAGTTCATTCATGGGAATTTTTGTAGGAAAAGACAGTAAGGTTGTTGTCCAGGGTATTACCGGAAAACAGGCTACATTCCATACACAGATTATGAAAGATTATGGCACGAACGTCGTTGCCGGTGTAACTCCGGGCAAAGCCGGTGAGGAGGTTCTCGGTATTCCCGTATTTAACACGGTAAGCGACGCAGTTGAAGCAACGGGCGCAAATGTATCGGTTATCTATGTACCGGCACGTTTTTCGGCTGATTCTATCATTGAGGCTGCTGATGCAGGTGTTGATCTTGTAGTATGCATCACGGAGCATATCCCTGTGCTTGACATGATTCGTGTCCGCCGTTACCTGAGAGACAAGAAAACGAAGCTTATCGGACCGAACTGCCCGGGTATTCTTACGGTAGATGAGTGCCGTCTCGGGCTTCTGCCTACATACATTCATAAAAAAGGCCATGTTGGCGTCGTATCCCGCTCCGGAACGCTCACATACGAGGTTACATACCAGCTCACCATGGCAGGTATCGGTCAGACGACCTGTATCGGTATCGGCGGCGATCCGGTCAAGGGCATGGACTTCATTGACGTTCTCGAAGCCTTCAATGAAGATGATGAAACACTGGCTGTCATGATGATTGGCGAGATTGGCGGAACTGCGGAGGAAGAAGCCGCAGCATGGATTAAAGAAAACATGAAGAAACCTGTTGTAGGCTTTATCAGCGGACAGCAGGCGCCTCCGGGCAAACGTATGGGCCATGCCGGCGCGATTATTTCCGGCGGCAAGGGCACTGCAAAGGATAAAATCAAAGCATTGAACGCAGTCGGAATCGAAGTTGCAGATACTGTTGCTTCCATGGGCGAGCTTGCTGTTAAAGTTCTCAAGGAACATGGCATTTATGACAAGTGCCATACCTGCTAAATGACGATGAAAAAACCTGCTCTTTTCAGAGCAGGTTTTTCTTATGTCTTAAAGATTTCCTACGAATTTCTTAATTGACAAAAATTATAGGCTGTTTTACCATTTAATATATATGCCTGTTTTCAGTTTCGTTTACAGATGGGCGCATCTATTAAAAAAGTGGGAAGGGTTTTGAACATGTTTGGAATGAATATGGATATCGGCATTG
>JAILNL010000143.1 GCA_024691625.1 Schwartzia sp. (in: firmicutes) | reverse complement strand
AGCTCATCGCTGGCATTAACAATAGTATTGATCGGAAGTCCAACGATATTGTTAAATGTGGCAATCGCAATATCATAATTATTCTGCGCGGTAATAAGATTCTGCTGAGCATCAGCAAGCTCTACCTGCGAACGCAGCAGATCCGACTTTGCAACAGTTCCCACCGTATACTGGGCATTGACATTGTTCAGGTGAGCCGTAAGGTTATCAACGGCCTCCTGTCGAACCTGTACAAGATTGCGGCCCTGCAGAATGCTATAATAAGCCGCAGTGGTCTGATAACGTATATTCTGCTTTGTTGCCTCAAGGGAAAGATCCGCTACATCAATTCCATATTCAGCCGCAGCAATGCTGTTTTCAATTTTTCCACCGGTATAAAGCGGATATGTCAAAGCGAATGTATTGGTAAAGCTTCTGGTTCCATTGTACGAAATATTACCTGCCTTACGCTGCGCGTCAATATAATCTCCGGCTTTGCCTTCAATCTTTCGCGCAGTGCCTTCCCACGAAACCTGCAGTCCGGAATTCCTCCGAGCCTCATGACGTGCCCATTTTGCAGAATCCACATCCGTATCTGCTTTCTTAATCGTACGATTGTTGTTCATTGCCATCTGAACGCTTTCATTAAGAGTCAGATTCACAACAAGCGGCTGGCCTATTGAGGCCGAATCGACCGCCGTTTCGCGTGTTACATCCAAACTTCCTACACGCGTGGATTTCAGGCGTACTGTATCATCACGGACATAATCGGCAGAAACCTCTGCAAATGCCGTTCCCATCACCGACAGGCTCAAAAGGCCTGTCATAACAAGTGTCGTCAATTTTTTTGCGTTATATCTCTTATTCACGTTACTATTCCTCCTGCATACAGCAAAACGTAAAACCGTTTCGTTTACTCTATCACATTTCCATGAAAGTAATCTTTAAAAATCGTGCCGTATCCCAAAATAAGTTGCTCTTCTCTTACTGTCATTTACATGGTTCATCTGACTGAAAACAGACCAGTCATCCGTCACCTTGAAACGCACACGCGCCTTTACCTTCGCATGATTGGGATCGTACCCGTCCACCGAAAACCGCCAACGGGAGCCCGCGTCTACATCAAGACCGATTCCGACCTTGCTGTCAATTATTCCCCCGCGAAACCCCAAGGCACCGCTCTTTTTTCCAACCTGCGCGTTAAACCTGTTGCCATCCCCGATATCGTTGAGTCCGAGCATCAGAAAACGGTCCTCCGCAGGATAGAATCTCATATCAAAATTTGTCTGCCAGTCGCGAAATCTGCCGTTGTACATTTCCTCAACACCGGCCTCAAAATGACTTCCGGAAAGTCCCCCCAGCATATTATTGGCTTTCTCAGATACTCCCCGCACATTATGAAGTGTTGTCCTTAAATCGTCGGCTGTCTGCGGATCCGTAACAAACTCCTCCACCGACTGTGCCATGTGCTCGATTCTGGCGCTCGTAGAGGCAAGGTTGGCAATAGCCATGCGAAGATTAGCTCCGGTTTCCCCGTCTCCGGAGAAATTCCTTACAAGAACCTCTACCTGAGCGGAAGTTTCCACAAGATTAGCCGACATTGCATTCAAATTTCTTACAAGCTGGTTTATCTCATTTTCATTGTTTGCTGATATACGTGCAAAGGAGGCCGTAATGTCACGCATATTCGCCGTAATATCGCGGACGTTGATTGCCGTTTCAACCATAGAGCTCTGCAGATTCGGATTTCCAAGCACCTTGTTTACCGAATCCATAAGGTCATGAACCTTATTTACGACCATATTCATATTGGCCATCATCGAATCCATAGTAACTTCGGTTATTCCGTAAACATATTCTCCATCCTTGAGATAATCACCCCGGTCCTCTACAGGCGATATAAGAATATATTTCTCACTCAGAAAACCGCTTGAACCCACAGAAAACTTAGAACCGCGCGGGACCTTTATATCCGGCTTGATTTCAATCTTGACTACTGCTCCGATTCCGTCAGTCTCAACCGAATTCACTCGTCCCACCGGGACACCCGCGAACCTTACCTCCGCGCTCGGATTCAGTCCTATTACTTCCGTGAACCCTACATTCAGTGAATAATTCCTGCTGCCGAAAAGATGAAAATTCGAAAGGCCAATTAGAAAAACCGCCAGCAGTACCACTCCCGTTACTGTGAACGCTCCTACTTTAGCTTCCTGATTCATCCCTGCGCCTCCTTCTCCTCTATATATAACCCGCGTAAAAACGCGCGGATACGTTCATCCTTCATTCTCCGAAACTCCTCAACAGGAGCACATGCGATAAGCTCCCCCTCGTATACCATCGCAATGCGGTCCGCCACAAAGCAGGCTGTTTCCATATCATGTGTAACGACGATTGACGTTACATTCAGGCGCTTCTGCATGGAAACAATAAGCTCGTCTATTTTTTCAGTCGTCACCGGATCAAGTCCGGAATCCGGCTCATCATAAAAAATAATAGACGGCTCAAAAGCAATTGCCCGGGCAAGTCCAACGCGTTTTTTCATACCACCCGAAAGCTCATTCGGCATTAAATTCTCCACTCCTGACAGACCTACCAGAGCAAGCTTCTCAGAAACTATTGAGCGGATTTTTTCCTCGTCATAGTCCGTATGCTCGCGCAGGCCGAAGGCTACATTATCGCCCACCGTCATGGAATCAAAAAGCGCTGAATACTGGAAAACCATTCCCATTCGCACGCGGACCCTGTCCATCTGCGTCTCATCATATCGGGATATCTCGTCGTCATCAATCCAGATTTCCCCGCTTGTAGGCTGTATTAATCCTATCATCAGGCGCAGAAGCGTGCTCTTTCCCGAGCCTGACCCTCCTATGAGCGCCAGTGTCTCGCCGTCCTTTACAGTTAAATTGATGTGGCGCAGAACTTCCTTCTGTCCGAAGGACTTATTCACATCTACTAATCGTATCATATCTCCGCCTCATTCTCATTGATATAGAATAAGCGATAAAAAACAATTCGCGCAGAAAATCATGATAATTGAGCTGACTACCGAACGTGTAGTCGCCACACCGACACCCTCCGCTCCATTTGGAGCCTTAAGTCCGCAATAGCAGCCGAGAACGGCAATTATAATACCGAAAAACACGGCTTTTACAAGACCTCCGGTAATATCGTACGCCTCTACGAACACCGTGATGGAATGCCAGTAAAGATAAGAGCTTATCCCCGAACGGACAACTGCCACAAACCAGCCTCCCAGTACTCCGATAAAATCACCGAATATCGTCAGCACCGGAACCATAAGCATACATGCCAGCATACGGGGAACCACCAGATAGCCAACGGGATTCGTGGCCATCACGCGGAGCGCGTCAATCTGCTCGGTTACCTTCATGGTACTGATTTCAGCGGTTATTGCCGCGCCTACGCGGCCCGCAGCCACAACTCCGACAAGCACCGGCCCCAGCTCGCGTCCCACAGCGATGGTTATAACACCACCAATGGTAGACTGCGCTCCGAAGCGTATAAACTCATGGGCTACCTGCAGCGTCATAACCATACCCGTAAAAAGAAGGGTAAGTCCCACAATCGGCAGAGTGTCAACACCAAGATGCGACATCTGTGCGAACACATGATGTATACGCAAAGGACTTCTAAGCTGTTTTACGGTCTCCACGAACAGCAGCACCACTTCACCAATATACTGCAGCCACCGCATAACCAGTTGGCCTGTTTTTTCCAGAAAGTGCATACCGCGCCTGCTTTCCGGGGAAACAGAAAAAGTCATAAAGGAACTGCGTCTCAGCTTATTCTTTTTCCCCTAAAGTTACCCATTGATTTTATCAACAAAATACAAGATAGTAAATACCTGTTTACTATTTTTTATTTCTACATAATAATATAACATAAAACCGAAAGCAAAAATATAGAATTGTTGCAAAACTGCCAGAAACTCTTTTAATTCTTCAAAAAGAAAAGGCCCATGCGTATGCATGAGCCTTCATATTTATTCATCTGCTTCAATTACATGCGTGCGGTCTGCCCCGAAAAGCATGTAGACCTCACCCTCAAAAATCTTGCGTCCGGGATCAAAAATATCTGCAATCCATTCCTGACCTTTCTTATCAACCACGAAATAACGCATTTTTTCACCAAGGAACATACTGCGTACGACAGTAACTGGCAGTATGTTATCCCGCGGTCCGGGATTTGCCTCCTCAGAAAGGCGGATGGACTCCGGACGGATAGAAAGCGTATGCTCTCCCTCAGGACATACAGCATCAGCTTCAAAAACCGTATCATCATCATATTTCACAAGAAGCGCATTGTCTCCGCTGACCTTGATGAGATTTGTCGTACCGATGAAATCCGCAACAAACGGCGTACGCGGTGTAAAATAGATTTCATGCGGTTTGCCCTGCTGACGGAGGAAGCCCTTCTGCAGAACTATTATGGAATCCGACATAGAAAGTGCTTCCTGCTGATCATGGGTGACATAAATCGTCGTAAGACCCATTTTCTGCTGGATACTTCTAAGCTCAACACGGACCGACTCGCGGAGCTTCGCATCAAGATTCGACAACGGTTCATCAAGCAGCAGCACATCAGGGCGCATTACAAGCGCACGGGCAACAGCCACGCGCTGCTGCTGCCCGCCCGACATCTGGTTCGGGTAGCGGTCCTCCATCCCCAGAAGCTGCATAAGCTCCAGTGCCTCGCCAACCTTTTTCTTTACCTCGGAATCCTCCGTGTGACGTACACGAAGTCCGTACGCAACATTTTCAAATACAGTCATGTGCGGGAAAAGCGCATATTCCTGAAATACCATTGCCGTATTGCGGGCATAGGGCGGAACACGTTCAATCTGACGGCCTGCCAGATGAATCTCTCCGCTGTCTGGCTCGTAAAAACCGGCAATCATACGGAGAATCGTTGTCTTGCCGCAGCCGGAAGGTCCGAGCAGAGTTACAAAGTCTCCTTTTTCAACCTTGAAATTCACATCATGGATAACCTGGGTTGACCCGAAAAATTTATTGATGTGCTTAAGCTCCATCACAATTTCACTCATCTATATTCAGCTCCTCACAAATCGAAGATATTTATCTGGTCGCGAAGCAAGAGCTTTGCAAGACCGAAGGTCGCGAAAATCGTCAGCATCATACCAACCGCTGTAGCACTTGCCACCGTCAAAAAGCCCTGATTTGCGAGGCTCATGATATTGACTGATGCAAGATTCCACTCAGGCGAAATCAGGAAGATAACCGTCGACAGCGTATTCATCGACTTCATGAACGAATACACGAGGCTGATGGAAAGCGCGTTCTTAAGCATTGGAATAACGATTTTGAAGAAAGTTTTCGCACTGTCCGCGCCAAGGTTAGTCGATGCCTGCTCCATTGACTTATCAATCTGCGAAAGGCCCGCAACTGCCTGACGATATCCCACAGGGAGCTGTCTGAGCGTCATACCGATGATAATAATAGTAAGCGTACCCGTGAGTTCAACCGCACCGGAATTGAACGCCATGATAAGAGCAAGACCGATAAAGGTTCCCGGAAGTGACACCGGAAGCATAGCAAGGAAATCCAGCAGCGCACGCCCCGGGAAACGACGGCGGAGCGTAAGAAACGCCAGCAGAATGCCAAGGACCGTAGTGATACCCGCCGTCGTAATGGAAGCAATCCAGCTGTTCTTCATGGACGCCGACTGCAGGACGCCCTCTATGAAGTAGTCCATAGTGAACGTATAATCATAACCGAAGGTTCGCGTAAAAGCAAACATGAACACAACGCCTATAATCAAAAGAATTGTCAGCGCGATAAAAAGGCACACGCCAAAAAGCATCCAGCGCACAGCAGGGCTTACCGTCACGCGTGTAAGACCCGAGACAGGCTTTCCCGTCACGGTAACGTATGAATTCTTCTCAAGATAATACCGCTGAACGAAAAACACCAGCAGCGTCGGAACTACCAATACTACAGAAAGCACCGCGCCCATCGGGAGGTTCCATGCGCCAACAACCTGTGCGTATGCCTCCGTCGCGAGAACATGGTAATTCGCTCCGACCAGCATAGGATTGCCGAAATCCGCAAGACTGCTGATTCCAACAAGAAGGAACGCACTTGCAAGACCCGGTGTAGCCAGCTTCAGCGTTACCGTGCGAAAAAGATAAAATCCGCGGGCGCCGAGATTCTGAGCCGCCAGTTCAAGATTCGGGCTGATTGCCTTCAGCACGCCCGAAATCGTTATATACGCAAGAGGGAAAAACGCGATTGTCTGAACAACCCAAAGACCGAACCAGCCGTAAAGGTCCGTCTTAAGACCGAGAATATTCCACGTAATAAAACCACGCCGGCCGAAAAGCATGATAAAAGCAAGACCTGAAACAACCGACGGAGCCATAGTTGGTAAAAGAGCAACAATCTGAAAAAATCTCTTACACGGCATCTCCGTGTAATTCATTGCATAGGCATACATAAAGCCCAGCACCATCGCAGATGTTGTCGCCAAAAGCGATGACGCCATGGTATGCCAGAACGCCTCATAAAATTCTTTACCTGTAAAAGCCGCCATCCAGTCAGATGCAGACGGCACCAAAATAATCTTGATAAACGGATAAATTATAAAACCAGCAAAAAGCACGAACAGAACGCCGATTACGAAGAGAATCTGCGGTTCGCGAGTCAAAACCTTGAGTTCGGCCGCCCAGCCGCTCTTCTCGCGGCTCACGGACTCAGTCATATTACCACCCCATATTCAAAAAACCGCCAAAGGAGCGCACCAAGCGTCCCTCCGGCGGTCTCCTTACCAATCCTGAAAGTAACGATTAAAGAGCTGCAAACTTAGCAAGCAGATCATCTTTTACCTTGCCTGCCTGTGCGAAGTCATATTTATCAAACAGAGGAAGCTCGTTCAGCGGTTTCAGACCTTCCGGTACAGCAGACTTCGGATTGCATGCAATACCGTTTGTCGTCTTAACCAGAATGTCTCCTGCTTCTTTCGAGAGCATGAAGTCGATGAAAGCATCAGCCTCAGCACTGTGCGCGCCGCCCTTCAGCTTGGAAACACCGCAGAGGCTCCAGCCTGCATCTTTGAATACCGTGCGATGGAGCTTCTGGCCCTTGTTGTTGACAAGCGTCTGGTCAGAGAGGAAGTTAACCGTGATGAGGAACTCACCTGCACCGCATTTCTGAGCCGGTGTGAAGCCGGACGGAGTAAGCTGTGCAACGGATCCCTTGAGCTGTTTCAGATAAGCCATAGCCTTCTCTTCTCCCATGCTCTGAACGAGGGAGCTGACGAAGGTATAGCCCGTACCGGATTTAGCCGGATCTGGCATGATGATTTCGCCCTTGTAAGCAGGATTCAGAAGATCCTCAAGAGTCTCAGGCATCTTCAGGCCTTTATCCTTGAATTCCTTCTCGAAACGCTGCTCGTTTACACCGATGGAAAGTGTCTCAACATATGTACCCTTCCAGAAGCCCTCTTTATCGCGGTACTTCTCCGGAAGATTCTCGTCGAACTTGGACTTGTACGGAGTTGTGATACCCTTCTGCTTCATGAGCTCATGAGCATCAACCGTACCGCCGAGCCAGAGGTCAGCCTTCGGTGCATCCTTCTCAGCCTGCAGACGTGCTACAGCCTCACCGGTCGGCAGACGGATAAACTTAACCTCACAGCCTGTCTTCTCCTTGAAGAGCTTGGACAGCTCCTTTGCCGTGTCCTCATGGAAAGAAACATACATTACAAGCTCTTTGCCCTTCAGCGACTGTGCATTGTTGTCAGCCTTCGGCTTGTCACCGCCGCCACCGCCGCATCCCAAAGCACCGACCAGACATGCGCCGGCCAGACAGGTAGCAGCCACCTTTTTGAATTTCATCGTAAAACTCCCCCTTTAATTGATACTTCAATCTATACCCATTATACCCATACACGCACCCCAAAACAAGAAAAATGTCTGATAACGAAAGAAATATTTATCATGTTCAGTCGAAAGCCTTGTTTTTCCGATTAAATCGCCACATATTCATGCCCCGACAAAATGCCGAAGCAATGGCAAAAATTCCACTGCTTCGGCATTTGAAATTCTATTCATTTTCACAGCACAGGCTTCTCAGCGATGTACCAGGTAATGCATATAAACTGCCTTTGTCTCCCTTTTCCGCCTCTGGCTGATGGGCAGGCGCGTTCCGTCCTTCATTACAAAATCATCTTCCTCCATGCGGTGGACATAATCCATATTGATAATAATACGGTGATAGCACTCGGCAAAATTTTTCTTCGCCAGCAAAAGCTCCTGGCACTGAGCGTATGCCAGGCTCGTGTCCACATCTATATCCATGAGATGAAAGGTAAGCTTGTGTTTGGTATTGATATCGGCATAAACGATTCTTCCCAGCGGTATCTCCACCGCCTCCCCGTCAACTACTGCCGGGATTCCTTTTTCTTCTTTTACCAGGGAAGGAAAAATATGATTCATAGTACGGGTGAAATCCTCCTCATGTTCTGCCAGCGGCTTTAAAAGATACCCTGCCGCAAATACCCGATATCCCTCGAGCATAAAATCCTGACTTGTGGTCAAAAACACGATTGGAACCTTCTCGTCCTGCAGGCGGATTGCCTCTGCCGCCTCCATTCCCGTCATGTCTTCCATGAAAATATCCAAAATCAGAAGGTCGTATTTTCCAGCAGAAAAATTTTTCAGCAGCTCCTCCGCATTTGGGAATGTGTCAAGCTCAAAATTTTTCATACCGGCAGGAAAGGCTGTCTCAATGTACTGACGCAAATGTGTCTCCGCCGCCTCCAAATCCGTCACCAGGTCGTCCGCAACCGCAAATCTCATCCGCTGTTCCCTTCTTTCCCATCATATCTGCTGAATTTTTCT
>JAILNL010000124.1 GCA_024691625.1 Schwartzia sp. (in: firmicutes) | reverse complement strand
ATCTCTTTTAACAATCTCATCCAAAACCTGCTGAACGTACGCTTTCATGTCTGCCATGCTGATCTCTCCTTTAATTATGCCATCTATATCGTTTCGGCTTAAATAGTATACCGCGTAGTAATACTAAATACAATGCTCCTTCGGAGAAATACTGTATACATACAAAAGTTGTAAATTTACATATGAAAGCATATGTTTTCGCATAAAAGTTTACAATATTAAGACAATTTCATAAAACAGGCAAATATAAGGAAAGCGGCTCCTTCCATTGCGAAAGAGCCGCCTTTTGCTTTTCTTTATTTGTTTTGTACTGCCGTATCTGCTTTTTTGTCAGCAGAGCTGTTCCCTTTTGTTTTCTCTGACGCATCAGCTTTCTTTTCAGCCTTTGCGTCCTTTTTCTTTGCCGCTTCTTTTTCTTCCTTTTTCTTCTTCTCGGCTTCGGCTTCCTTCTTTTCTTTTTCAGCCTTTGCCTTTTCCTTTTGGATTTCTTCCCAGGTCTTTGGAGCAAGCTCTTTCAGGTATTCATCGGGAAGGTCTCTTGCGTCCTTGTTGAGCTTGAGGTATGACGAATAGTCCTTTTTCGCAGCTTCTTTATCGCCAAGCTCGTCCTCTATGTCTCCTGCCATGTGGTATGCAGCCATGTTCTTTTCGTCACAGCCTATAGCAAGACGTATATCCGCCAGCGCTTCATCAGGCATTCCCTGTGCACGCCACACTTCCGCGCGGTTCAGATAAGCGTATGCAAATTTCGGATCAAGCTCCACTGCATGATTGCAGTCCTCAACAGCTTTTTCAAACTCTCCCATGAGTGCGTGAGCACGCCCGCGCACCGCATAAAGTCCAGAAAGCTGCCGCACAGTCGCCTGACAGCCGAAGATTCTCTCTGCCTCTCTTATGGCAAGTTCAGGACGATAGACGTCATTGTACCAGTCCGCGTTATTGTAAAGACGCTCTACGAGATTTTGCGATGCCTCCGCATTCTTTGTCTTACGTTCCTTCCATTTGAGGGACCGGTTCGCCGTGTCGGTAATCATTTTCATGCGGGCACCGCTGTTTCCCTCATGGCTGTATGCAGCACGGACGAGGCGTTCAAGCACACCGTCCATATTCGATGCAGCAACAGCCGCCTTGAGAGGCCCGTAGACACGGTTATCATCAAGATAATCCACGCGTCCGTTCATTCCCGCGCGGAAATTCCAACCGTCTGCCGAGTGATATTCGTGAAAGGCTTCCGCCAGCCCGCCGGCTATAAGGTAAGCGTTTTCCTTGGAGTTGTCATAAAGCTCCGAGGTGTACTTTGCCTTTACCAGCTTCACACCGTCGATATAGACCTCGTTTACGTTTTCTACTGTCACATGTCCGCAGCTGTAAGCGGTCATCATCTGTGAGAGCTTCGCTTCGCGCTTGTCCGTATCCGGGTGGTCGTAGGCCTCCGCGCCGTAGCTTCTGTCAAAGGTCTCGGGATGCTTTGATAAATAGTCCATGCGTGACATTGCCGCGGCAGAGCCTCCCGGGTTGAAGCCCGCGCTTGCCGCCAGATAAAATCCGCCCTCGTCCGCTTCATACTCAACGGGGAGAATGATATTTTTTGCCACAGAATAGTCCGCCAGTACAGAAGCCACTCTGCCGTCCGCCGCTCCCGTGACCATGCTCAGGAACTGAATACCGAATGACTGCGCCGCCGCTCTGGCGTAAGTATACGCGGCATGGAGCTTCAGTCCGTGAGTCATTTCATGGGCGAGGACTCCGGCGATTTCGTCTACATTGCGGTCAAGCCCGCGTATGAGTCCGCTGTTTACTGTCACCATGTTCGTAGGAAAGCATGCAGCGTTAAATTCGCTGCATGCGTTCACCCGCCAGCGAAACGGGAGAGAGCGTATATCCAGCACATAGTCGCCGCGCTCCACCAGCTGATTCATAATGTTATCTGCAAGCTCCTGATCTATAGCGTTTGTGGAGATTCCGTTTTCTCTCGCGTCATAAATATCCGTCTGCTCCTGATATATGGAATTGTTTCCCGCATCCATGACAGCGGAGAGGTAGCTGCCATACATGGCGCCTGTTCCAAGAAGCCCGATAAGCGCAGCTATTGCGTCGCCGCTTTCCATCTCCGCACGGGATGCAATAGGTGCAGGGACATTCGGAAGCACCGGTGCAACTGTGAGCAGAGATACTGCTGCCATTATGCCCGCGCCCCGCTTCAGCCATTTCTTTATCATAAAGAGTTCCCTCCTGTTCCATGACATACTGATGTATCTATTGTAACAGTTTTTGCACGAAATGGGCATTAAAAAGCACTCTGCAAATTTCACAGAGTGCTTTTTAGTCCTGTTATGCGATTTTCTTTTTCTTTGCCTTCCATGCGGCGCGATTTTCGATACGACCTCTAAGATTTTATGATACAATTCGAACGAAAGGAAGTGCATTGCCATGAAGGCAAAAGATACCCCCATCCAGCCAGGGCCTAGTCTAAAATCAGCTGCCGAATCCACTCTCGCCGCACTGAAGGAATCCGAAAACATCTGCAACGGCAACATTCCTGCCAAATCTTACAGCAGTGCGGCAGAACTTATTCGAGAGGCACAAGAGGAACTTGGGGCTGAAAATTAAGCAAGTTTGACGATTGTCCTTTTGTATGCAATACATTACTACTTTTTCAAAGCTGATTAAACGTAGAAGCGTTGTTAAAATATTTCGGTGTCCGCTGCAAGGTTTCCAAGTTATCTCTGTCGTAGCCGATAAAATGCGTTATTGTTCCAATCAGCTTACCGACATTTCGCTTCCAGTCGTCAGGTATTTTCCCATTAACCACGATACCATTAGCCTCAGCAAAGTCTTCAATCTGATCAACAACTGCGTTTAACGGCTGCTCTCCAGCCAAGCAAAGAAATAATATGTTTTTTATATTATTTTCCTCTGCAAGAATTTCTATCAATTTTTCTGTGGATTTCTCCTTCAAAAAAGCTCTATCTCCATATCTTTTCTTAAATCCCGCCTTAATCATTTCCACTCTTGCTTCCATAATTAATCCTCCTTAACAACGATATCCGTTTCGTCCATTCCTCTACAATACCACTATTTATTCACAGCAATGTAAGACAGAATCGCAACAAGCTCATCTGCAATCTTCCTTCCCTTTTGATACTCAGACGAAAGCCTTCCCGATTTTTCACAATCTTTAAGCAGAACAATTGTGATTAAAGGATTTTGAAGATCGTTAACTTGAATTTTTACCGATAACTCCATGCATTTTGTTTTTATTTCTCTATCACTTGAAGCAGCGCCAATGATAGCTCCTGTTGAACCAAACATCAACGCACCACTTGCAGTGGCTAGCCCATTGCCAGATATTTGTTGTTTACCATCCTCGTAAAGATTAAAATCAATCAATTTATCGTATTCGTAGCATGCAAATCCTGATGTTTTTTCAAGTGCATCGTACGATATTACGCCAAATTTTTTACTCTTATCATCCACAACAAACTTCTTCATCCTGTATGTCGTATTTTCTATTTCAATTTCTTTACTTACGTTGAATTGATTATCCACATATATCTTTTGAAATACTTCTGCTGATTGTTCCAATGTCTTTTTGTGGTCTTTCTCAGCTCCCGCACATATTGCATAAATACCCCACACAACTAAAATCAATACTATAAAAAATTCCATATTATCAACCTCCTATCGTATATCAGTATTGATTGCAATAAACTTCTTCACTTTAACGCACTAGCTTCTTCGACAATCATATTTACAGCATCAACATTCTTCACTTCATATAGGTAATTGCCATAACTAGCAGGTGAGCCTCCACGCCCCGATTTTATCATGTGTGGTACATGCTGCCCCTGTGAATAATTATATTCAACCAAAACAGGCAATATATGATTCGTACCCGACCAAACACCATTCGCTTCATCAGAATTCCTGCTGTCATTAAATATTGTCAATTCGAGCCTAGCTACGCGTTTATCTACTCCACGATAATTCGCTATACTCTGAATTGCTGACGCCGGAGAAACTTGTATTACACTACTATTTACCTTGTCCAACAGATAAATTTTCCCTTCATCTGTTTTAGCTAAGAACCCTTTATTGCTATGTCCATAACTAGTCGCTATTATATTTGTGTGAATCCCGTATGCATCCAACGCTCTACGAGCATTCTCTGTATTAGACCTTACAGGCATAGTTCTATTTTCCTGTGCCGTACGTTCCCTTGTCTGACTAACTCTTTTTTCTTTTGTTTCTTGTGTTTCAGTATGATCAATTTTTCCCTCTTCGTGATCTGCAAACACCATTGCGAGCCTAACTACTCCCTCCAATCCATTACGTTTTTTATTTTCACACTCTTTTATAGCGTCATTTGCAGCATTAAAATTTTGCCAAAATACATCCATATTTCCGCTTCCGTTTTCAAACCAACATTTTTCAAGTTCATCTATTGCCTTCGCCATAT
>JAILNL010000123.1 GCA_024691625.1 Schwartzia sp. (in: firmicutes) | reverse complement strand
AAATTCACTGATGAGCTACGGAGTCTACATTCACATCCCATTCTGCAAGAAGAAATGCCAGTATTGTGATTTTCCTTCGTGGGAAGGAAAGGAAGACCTCATGTCTGCATATACGCAGGCAATCGTCAAGGAAATTGAAGCACAGGAGCCCTTCCTGGCAAAGGCAGGCCCCGCGTCCAGCGTATTTATCGGGGGCGGAACACCGACGGTTATACCTATCACGCAGCTCGAACGCATCATTGATGCAGTGCGTGAAAATATTCCGTTGGAGCCTGAGGCGGAGTTTACCGTCGAGGCGAACCCCGGTACAGTGACGCTGGAGCATATGACGGCGCTCTACACCATGGGTGTCACGAGACTCTCCATCGGAGCGCAGACCTTTGAAAATGATATTTTGGAGCGCATCGGACGCATTCACACTGCGCAGGATATTAAGGACGCGGTGCGCTGGGCACGTGCCGCGGGATTTACTAATGTCAGCATGGACCTCATGTACGGACTGCCTGGGCAGACAATGAAGAATCTCGTCGACAGTATAGGCTCTGCCATGGATCTTGCGGTGACTCACATGTCCGTTTATGGCCTTCAGGTGGAGGACGGAACTCCATTAAAGGCAAAAATTGAATCAGGCGAAATCACTCTTCCCACAGAGGAAGAAACGGAGGCCATGTACGACTACGTTGTAAACAATCTGCCTCCTTATGGTTTTGCAAGATACGAAATTTCGAATTTTGCCCGGGACGGCTTTGAGAGCCGCCACAATCTCGGTTACTGGACCGACCAGCCCTATATCGGCTTTGGCGCGGCAGCACATTCTTACTGGAACGGACGGCGCACGGAAAATCTCAGGACACCTGAGGAATACATAGCCAGTATAGAACGCGGTGAATCCCCGGCCCGTCCGGAGGAGCCGTCTACACCGGAGATTCAGATGGCAGAATTCTGTTTCCTTGAGCTCAGGACGGTGCTCGGCATAAACCGTGCCCAGTTTGAAAAACGCTTCGGATGCACGGTGGAAAGTGTATATCAGGAGGTTATTGACGAGCTTACGGAAAAGGGACTTCTGACATCGGACGATAAATACTTCAGGCTTACTCCAAAGGGAATGAAGCTCGGAAACGTCGCTTTCCGTGAATTTCTGCTTTGAGGGGGATAAATAATATGATGAAGAAATTTTTCGCGTCGGCAGCTGCAGCAATGCTTCTTATGGGAACTGTACCTGCCATAGCAGCACCTGAGCTTTCTTCTGTTCAGGTCAGCGAAGCACAGGTCAAGGCGAACAGGATTGTGCCGAATAAAAAAATTAACTTTGTGTTTGCTGAGTGGCAGGATTTCCGTACCGATGAAAACTTCATGCAGGACGATATCCGCACCACGGCTGATGCATATTGGATAACTCCGTACTGCCATGTAATGAATGAGCAGATTACCCAGACACGCACAGGAAGCAGAGACTTCAAAGCAATACCTGAGGCGGGGAAGGAATATCAGCTACGCATCATGATTGCGTCACGCCGTCTGGATATTGATGCTATACGCGGCGCTGAAATTACGGTGAAGCAGGGACGGCGTGAGCTTGTGCCCATGCGCGTGCGCTATACGAACATTCAGCGCGTGGAGGAGAAGGATATACTCTATTCCACCACATGGAATAAAATCGGGCTGGTGCTTGATTTTGCCGTTGAGGATGTGGATGAAAAGCTTCCGCTCTCGGTCACGGTCCGTGCCAACGGAAGCACACCGATTATTTTCCCCGAGTTTGAAAATAAGATTGAATACGACAGCTACGATACCAAACAGCAGGAATTCAAATGGTATCCGCTGCATGACAGACTTTAATAAGAAAGAAAAGAGGCAGGGCTGTGGCTCTGTCTTTTTTCTTTCCTGTTAGTTTATTTTTTTATTTTGACTTATTGACTTTTTGATGTATAAGAGGTATATTCTTTATAGGCATTTAGCACTCAACTGGAAAGAGTGCTAACAAACGAGGAGGAGGAAAGGATGGACGAACGCAAACAGAGAATTTTGCAGGCGATCGTGCAGGACTATATTGAGTCTGCTGAACCGGTTGGTTCCCGCACGATAGCGCGCAGACATGATCTCGGCGTCAGTCCTGCTACAATTCGGAACGAGATGGCAGACCTTGAGATGCTTGGTTATCTCGAGCACATCCACACGTCATCAGGCCGAATCCCGTCCTCCAAGGGTTATCGCTTCTATGTCGATGACCTTCTTCCGTCAAAACCGCTTGAGGAAGAGGAGAAGGCTCTTATCGACAAATGGTATATGGAGCGTGTCCGCCGCATTGATGAAGTCTTTCAGGAGACCGCGCGCATCATATCGCACGTTACGAAAAATGTCTCTCTGGTGCTTGCACCGCAGATGACACAGGCCGCCTTCCGCTGCCTGCAGTTCCTGCCGTTGGATGAACGTCGTGCGATTGCTGTTATTATGACTGATGCCGGATTCATCGAGAACAAGATAGTTCCGATTCCGGATGGCGCGGCATTTGAAGATTTTCAGCGCATGGCACTTGTTATTAACGGATGCCTTGCAGGGCATACACTCGATGCGATATCCCCGGCAGTAATGAAGACAATCCGCGAGGAAATCGGAGATGAAAGTCTTTTTGAAGCGGCACAGGAGGTCATTCACCGCTCACTGGACACAGGGAAGCGCGAGCGCCTCTATCTGGGAGGTACCAGCGAGATACTCTCGCAGCCGGAATTTCATGATGTAGAAAAGGTCAAGGAAATTCTGCTGATGTTCGAAGAAGAACAGCTTTTGAAGGACATACTTCACGCGCATCTGGGAGAGGGACTCAAGGTTACTATCGGTAAGGAGAATGAAGTCAGAGGCATGCAGGAATGCAGTCTTATGACAGCGACCTACCATCTGGACGGCGAGCTTCTGGGAACGATTGCTGTTCTCGGACCTACGCGTATGGAATATGGAAAGGCGATGACACTCCTCAATTACATGAACGGCCATTTGGCCGACGTGGTCAAAAAATTCCGCTGGTAGCGGCACGAGGTGAGAAAAATGGCATTCATGAAGGATAAAATGAAGAAAAAGGATGAAGTGAACTTGGAAGATATGCAGGAGCAGATTAACGAAGCGGCTGCGGAGGCAGAAGCAGAAAAAACGGAAGAAACTGTATCCGAGGCCGAAGCACCGGATACTGAAGCGGCAGAGCAGTCTGTTGATGAAACAGAAAAGCTCAAGGCTGAAATTGAAGAAAAGAAAAACCAGTACCTGCGCCTGCAGGCTGATTTTGAAAATTTCCGCCGCCGTACGCGGCAGGAAAAAGAGGAGTTGGGCGATGTGGTCACGCAGACCATTCTCAAGGATATGCTTCCGCTCCTGGATAACTTTGAAAGAGCCCTTGCTTCCGACAATAAGGACAGCGACGGCTTCCACAAGGGCGTTGAAATGATTTATAATCAGTTCGCCGAGACGCTCAAAAAGAACGGCCTCGAGTATATTGAGACGGAAGGAAAGAAATTCGACCCGAATTTCCATCAGGCCGTCATGAGGGTTCAGAATCCTGACCTCGAGGATGATACGATTGCGGCGGAGCTGCAAAAGGGCTATATCGTCAAAGGACGTGTTGTACGCCCGAGCATGGTACAGGTTGTTTCCAACTAGTTCTAAGCTAGTGAAATAAATAGATATTTAACATTTGTTTTATAACAGGAGGAAATAAAAATGGCAAAAGTAATTGGTATTGACCTGGGTACGACGAACTCTGTTGTATCCGTTATGGAGGGCGGCGAGCCCACGGTTATCACGAACCCTGAGGGCAGCCGTCTTACACCGTCCGTAGTTGGTTTCACGAAGGACGGACAGCGTCTTATCGGTCAGCTTGCAAAGCGTCAGGCTGTATCAAACCCGGACCGCACAATCCGTTCCATCAAACGCCATATGGGCGAGAACGACTACAAAGTGGATATCGACGGCAAAGGCTACACACCGCCTGAAATTTCCGCTATGATTCTTCAGAAGCTGAAAGCTGACGCAGAGGCATATCTCGGCGAGACGGTATCCCAGGCAGTCATCACTGTTCCGGCATACTTCAACGACAGCCAGCGTCAGGCTACAAAGGACGCAGGTAAAATCGCAGGCCTTGAGGTTCTCCGTATCATCAACGAGCCGACGGCTGCTGCTCTTGCTTACGGTCTTGATAAAGACAATGATGAAACGATTCTCGTATTCGACCTCGGCGGCGGTACATTCGATGTATCTATTCTTGAGCTGGGCGACGGCGTATTCGAGGTTAAGGCTACCAACGGTAACACGCACCTCGGCGGTGATGATTTCGATGCCCGTATCGTTGATTGGATGGCTGATGAATTCAAGAAAGAAAACGGTATTGATCTGAAAGCTGATAAAATGAGCGCTCAGCGCCTTGTTGAGGCAGCAGAGAAAGCTAAGATTGAGCTTTCCAGCATGCTCTCCACGAACATCAATCTGCCGTTCATCACGGCAGGTGCAAACGGCCCGCTCCATCTCGACCTTACACTTTCCCGTGCTAAGTTCGATGAACTTACGAGAGACCTGGTCGAAGCAACCATGGAGCCGACGCGCAAAGCTATGGCAGATGCTGAGCTTTCCCCGTCCGATATCAACAAGGTT
Source organism: Schwartzia sp. (in: firmicutes) (assembly GCA_024691625.1). Classification (GTDB taxonomy): domain Bacteria; phylum Bacillota; class Negativicutes; order Selenomonadales; family Selenomonadaceae; genus Schwartzia. The sequence goes on along the minus strand of JAILNL010000123.1, from coordinate 6,427 downwards.
ATCCTTGTCGGTGGTTCTTCCCGTATCCCGGCTGTTCAGGAGGCTATCAAGCAGTATCTGAACAAAGAGCCGAACCGCGGAGTCAACCCGGATGAGTGCGTTTCCGTCGGTGCTGCAGTACAGGGCGGCGTCCTCGTGGGTGAAGTCAAAGACGTGCTTCTTCTCGACGTTACACCGCTGTCCCTCGGTATCGAAACTCTCGGCGGCGTATGCACGAAGATTATCGACCGCAACACCACAATCCCGACATCCAAGAGCCAGGTATTCTCTACGGCTGCAGACAACCAGCCGTCTGTTGATATCCATGTTCTTCAGGGCGAGCGTGAAATGGCAGCAGGAAACAAGACGCTCGGACGTTTCGAGCTCTCCGATATTCCGCCTGCACCGCGCGGAGTACCTCGTATCGAGGTTAAATTCGATATCGATGCGAACGGTATCGTTCACGTATCTGCAAAAGACCTCGGAACGGGTAAAGAGCAGAAGATTACGATTCAGTCAGACAGCGGCATGAGCAAGGAAGATATCGACCGTATGGTCAAAGAAGCCGAAGCACATGCAGCAGAGGATAAGAAACAGAAAGAAACAATCGAAATCAAGAATAACGCTGACAGCCTTGTATATCAGGCTGAAAAGGCTATCAAGGATCTCGGCGACAAGGCTGACAAAGCACAGGTCGAAAAAGTACAGGCTGCTGTGGAGAAGGTCAAGGAAGCACTCAAGGGCGGCGACAACGAAGCAATCAAGAAAGCTTCGGAAGAGCTGCAAAAACCGCTCTATGAGATGAGCGCAGCTGCATATCAGCAGGCACAGCAGGCTGCTGGCGGCGCACAGGCAGGCCCTGAGGGCGCGGCTCCGCAGCAGGATGCAAAGAAAGACGATGACAACGTCGTAGATGCTGAGTATACGGAAGTCAAAGACGACAAGAAATAAGAAGGACTGCGAATAAGCGCAGTTCAGGTTAGAGGAAGAGTGGGCTCCAAACTGCTCACTCTTCTTATTTACGAAGGTGGTAGAACGTGAGCGAAAAACGCGATTATTACGAAGTTCTCGGCGTTGAAAAGGGTGCCTCGGAAGCGGAGATAAAGAAAGCCTTCAAAAAACTGGCTCGAAAATATCATCCGGACTTAAACCGTGACAATCCCAAGGAAGCTGAGGAAAAATTCAAAGAGGTCAATGAAGCATACAGCGTTCTTTCCGACCCGCAGAAAAAACAGCAGTACGACCAGTTCGGCCATGCGGCATTTGAAGGCGGCATGGGCGGAGGCGGCGGTGCAGGCGGCTTCGGCGGATTTGGAGGGTTCGGAGGCTTTGGCGGAGGCGGCGGATTCGACGATATTTTCGACGCCTTCTTCGGCGGCGGCGGAAGCCGTCAGCGTCGTCAGGGTCCGGAGAAGGGCTCTGACCTGCGTTATGACCTTGAGATTGAGTTTGAGGAAGCGGCATTCGGCGTTGAAAAAGAAATCCGTATCCCGCGTACCGAGGAATGTAAGGCCTGCCACGGTTCAGGCGCGGCAGAGGGCTCGTCTCCCGAGACTTGTCCTGACTGCCACGGCACGGGACAGGTTCAGCACGCGGTCAATACGCCTCTCGGCCGCATGATGAGCTCTCGTACCTGCGGACGCTGCGGCGGTACTGGAAAAATCATTAAGAACCCGTGCAAGGAGTGTAATGGTTCGGGACATGTAAAAGGTTCCCACACGATTCGTGTCAAGGTGCCGGCAGGTGTCGATGAAGGCTCACGCATCCGTATTTCAGGAGGCGGAGATGCAGGACGCCGCGGCGGTCCGAGCGGAGACCTTTACGTTTATATCTATGTACGTGAGCACAAGCTCTTCCAGAGAAGCGGCTCTGATGTTCTCTGCGAGGTGCCTATCTCATTCGTTCAGGCGGCTCTCGGAGATACAATCGAAGTGCCGACTTTGGACGGAAAGGTAGAGATGAAGATTCCCGAAGGAATCCAGTCGGGCACAGTGCTCCGTCTCAAGGGACGCGGTATTCCTTTCCTTCGCGGAAGCGGACGCGGCAACCAGCATGTCCGCGTGAAGGTTCTTACTCCGAAAAAACTCTCCAAGGAGCAGAAGGAGCTTCTGCAGAAATTCGGAGAGATTTCCGGCGAAAGCGTAAATCCGGAGCAGAAAAGCTTTATGGATACGCTTAAGAAAATGTTCAAAAAATAAAACGGAGAGCTGTGAAGAAATGATTTCTCATTTTTTCATGGCTCTTTTTGCTATTTATGATTCTTTTTGATATAGTATTAGATATTTATACGTTTGTAAGGAAGGAGCATAATAGATGGAATGGGTTGAAGTCAGCGTAGAAACAAAGACCGAGGCAGCTGACCTCGTTACGGCGGCATTTACGGATATCGGAGCCGGCGGAGTCGAAATCGACGACCCCGCACTCATTAACGCATATATTGATGAAGGTCGCTGGGACTACCGCGACATGGAGCGAAAACCCGAAACGGGCATGGTTACAGTACGCTCCTATCTTGCCAATGATGAGGAGCTGGACGGCAAGGTTAAAGCTCTTAAAGCATCTCTTGAGGATATGAAAGCGCGCGGGGCGGACCTGGGAACTGCGGAGGTTGCGACAAATATCCGAAATGATGAAGACTGGGTGGATAACTGGAAAAAATATTTCCACACGGACAAGGTCGGCGAGCATATTGTTATTCAGCCTTCATGGGAAGAATATGAAGCAAAGCCTGATGACATTGTTCTTCGCCTCGACCCGGGCGCGGCATTCGGAACAGGCACACACCCGACAACATCAATGTGTCTTCGTGCTCTTGAGCAGATGGTAAAGCCAGGTATGACCGTTTTTGATGTGGGCACGGGCTCAGGTGTGCTGGCGATTGCCGCGGCAAAGCTCGGAGCAGGACGTGTGGTTGCGGCGGACTATGATGCTACGGCGGTAAAATCCGCTAAATTCAACAGCGCGGAAAACGGTACTGAGTCAGTAATAGAGATAAAACAGAGCGACCTTCTTAAAGAATTTGAAGGAAAGGCGCAGCTTATTACGGCAAATCTCATTGCCGACCTGGTTATCCGTCTTTTTGACGAGCTTGATGACCATCTTGAAAAGGGAGGACGCCTTCTTGCCAGCGGTATTATTCTGAGCCGTGAGGAAGATGTCGTTATGGCGGCAAAGATGCACGGACTCTTTGTCATACAGCGCCATGAGGAAAAGGAATGGCTCGCTCTCGAAATCTGCCGCGAGGGGAACCGCTGATGCGCCGTCTGTTTCTGCAGGGAGCGCTTTCCGATGAAGTCACTGTTACGGGAAGCGATGCCCATCATTTGGGATATGCTCTTCGTTCAAAAGAGGGCGACCGTGTAATTGCAGCTGACAAAGACGGAAAGACTGCGATAATGGAAATCACGGGATTTACATCAGATACTGTCACGCTGAAGCTTATTGAGGAAATCGAGGCGGACACGGAATCCCCGATTGCTCTGATACTGGCTATGTGCCTGCCAAAGGCAGATAAAATGGAGTTCATAGTTCAGAAGGCGGTAGAGCTTGGCGTATCGGTTATTCAGCCTATAAAAAGCGCTAACTGTGTCGTGAAATACGATGAGAAAAAAAGCGAGGCGCGCCGTGAAAAATGGCAGCGTATAGCAAACGAAGCCGCGAAGCAGTGCGGAAGAACACTCATTCCCGTGGTTGAGCCAATCCGTGATATAAAAGAATGGCTCTCGGAATGTACTGAATCGGACGGACTGTTTCTCTGCTATGAAAATGAGGAAAAGCTTTCTCTCGGAACATGGCTGAAAGAAAAAAATCAGAGGCAGTATACGGCACTGATCGGTCCTGAGGGCGGATTCACACCTGATGAGGTGGCTGCCGCAAAGACCGCAGGAGCCGCTGTGGTAACATTAGGCCCCCGCATACTGCGTGCAGAAACCGCGGCGCTTGCCGTACTTTCCTGCGTGCAGTATGCCAAAGGAGATTTAGGGAACTCCTGACTCAGGCATTGGCTCCTTGTGGAATTATTCTCCGGAAACTGCCTGATTAATGCATTATGTAATACAGAAAGGTGAAAGACAAGATTGACAACGGCTGCATTTATGACCTTGGGCTGCAAGGACAACCAGTTTGAAACAGAAACAATGGAAGGACTTTTCCGCAAGGCGGGCTATGAAATAGTTCCCTTCACGGAACGTGCCGACGTTTACATTATAAATACCTGTTCGGTGACAATGCTTGGCGAGAAAAAATCACGCCAGCTTATACGCCGCGCTCAGCGTGAAAATGAGAACGCGCTTATTGCGGTTACGGGCTGCTATGCACAGCTTGCACCGGATATTATAGCTGAGCTCCCGGGTGTACGCCTGGTAGTAGGCACGAAAGACCGTGCCCGTATAGTGGAGCTTGTGGAAGAAGCGGCGAAAGCTGACGGAGTCGTGCGCGAGGTGGGCGACATCATGCACGCGGATACCTTTGAGGATATTCCGCTTTTTTCAGCTCCCGAAAGAACCCGTGCTTTTCTCAAAATACAGGAGGGCTGTCAGAATTTCTGCTCCTACTGCATTATCCCCTACACCCGCGGACCTCTGCGCTCACGTCCAATAGAGAGTATTCGCCGCGAGACGGAAAAGCTGCTTGAAGCAGGCTTTAAGGAAATCGTTCTCACGGGTATCCATCTTGGCGCGTACGGCAGAGACCTTGAGGAAAATGTTACTCTGGCAGATGCTGCGGAGGCGGTACTTTCATTTCCGGAGCTGAGGCGTCTGCGTCTCGGCTCATTGGAGTCTATCGAGCTTTCGCCTGAGCTTTTTGCCCTGATACGAAAGGACAGACGCTTTGCACGACATCTGCATCTTCCACTGCAGGCAGGTTCAGATGCTATTCTGAAGACAATGAACCGTCACTACACGTCTGATGAGTTTTCAGAGCTTCTCGAAAAAGTCCGCGCTGAAGTGCCCGGTGTTGCAATAACTACGGATATCATTGTAGGATTTCCGGGAGAAACGGAAGAGCTTTTCAAGGAAGGACTCGATTTTTCCTCGAAGCAGGGCTTTGCACGTATGCATGTATTCCCGTACTCCAGACGTCCGGGGACTCCTGCTGCGAAAATGGCAGACCAGGTATCTCAGACTGAGAAAAAGGATAGAGTTCACCGTATGCAGACTCTCGCAGACTCCATGGCGGAGAAATTCCATGAGAGCTTTTTGGGAGAAACGGCAGAGGTGCTTTTTGAAACGGAGACCGACGGCATCATCGACGGGCTCACCGATACATATATCAGAGTATATACAGATGCAAAGCTGCCACTGGGTGAAATAGCGCGTATGAAGCTCACAAAGCTATATAAAGACGGAGTCTGGGGCGAGCCTTCCCATTGAGGGGTGTCAACATGCCAGTGGCATGTTGACTTAGGACCGCGTCAGCGGTGGATGATGCGCAGGGAGCAGCAGTCACGCTTTGCTGACTGCTTGCTCATCGCTTATGCAAAGCTGTGCACCCCAAAGTAACCACTATCTATTGAATAAAAATTTTCAAAATCCCTGCATAAATTTCAAAAATTATGCAGGGATTTTTAGTTTTATGACGAATATTCTAAGGCAGGAGTCGAACGCTCCACAACGGAGAGGGGGTACGAATCATGGCTGATTGTATTTTCTGCAAAATCGCGCAGAAGGAAATTCCTTCGACGCTCGTTTACGAAGATGAACTCGTTGCTGCATTCAAGGACCTTGAGCCGCAGGCTCCGTTCCATGCGCTTGTCATTCCGAAAAAGCACGTCGAAAGCATCGCGGCGCTTAAATCCGAAGATAAAGAGCTTGCAGCGCATATCCTTTGTGACGTTATACCGCAGATAGTAAAAGAGCAGGGGCTTGATGAAAAAGGTTTCCGCGTAGTTGCCAACACAGGCGAGGAAGGCGGTCAGACCGTAAAGCATCTGCATTTCCATATTTTGGGCGGCCGGTCCATGCAGTGGCCGCCGGGCTGACAGGCAGACTGTAACAATTTTTATTGACAAAGCCCCTTGTATCGCGTATAATAGCAAGGTGTAATTGCGTCAAAGATAAAGCATACTACACTCCCAACAAATCTGGAGGGGGGGAATATAAATGGCAAACGAAGTTAAAGTTGGAAAGAACGAAAGCATCGACAGTGCTCTCCGCCGTTTCAAGCGTACATGCCAGAAAGCGGGTACGTTGGCTGAGGTTCGCAAACGTGAACATTATGAAAAACCGAGCGTCCGCCGTAAAAAGAAGTCGGAAGCTGCGCGTAAACGCAAATTCAGAGCGTAAGATGTTGGTCTGCGTTCTTTGATTTGAAAGAAATTTTGCTCCTGTCCGATTACGGCAGGAGCAAATTTATTTTGGGGAAAAGGACCCGCTGATTAAGACAAGTCGGGATTTATTCAGTTATTCCTGAATGGAGGGATCATGATGTCACTTAAAGAACAGCTTAC
>JAILNL010000103.1 GCA_024691625.1 Schwartzia sp. (in: firmicutes) | reverse complement strand
GAGCTGTCTGCAGCTCTCGCAGAGCTCTTCTCCGTCGTGGCAGTGTGCCTGATGACATTCCATACATTCATGCTCCGTATGGACATGCATAGGAGTAATACGCGCAATCTCCTGACCGGAGTCCGCCCAATTCATAAACTTCTTCCACATATTCCGCATACACTCCCCTCAGGTAAAATAAGTCTTATCCAACGATACATTGAATAAATTTACAGACTCATTATATACCCATAGGGGTACATTAGTCAATACCCCCTAAGGGGGATAGGTATACCGCATCGGAATTATGCTGCATATATAGAAAGCACTGATTTAATTTAGTCTAAATCAGTGCTTTCATTTACTTACATTATTCTAATCAATTCATATTAGCAAACCGTTCTACTGCTTTTGTAAAGTTCGCAATTGTCTGATCCGGATCGCCATGCTCGATGCCGTCGCGTACGCAATGGCGGATATGGCCTTCCAGAATCACCTGCCCTGCACGGTGCAGAGCGGATTTTGCGGCATTGATCTGCGAGAGGATGTCCTCACAGGGAATATCTTCCTCAATCATACGGTCAACAGCCTGCACCTGTCCGACAATCTTGCGAAGGCGGCGGTGGAGGTTGTCTTCATCCATGCATTGTTTCAACACAAATCACCTTTCCTTTACCGTAGTCCGGTTTGTTTAATTTTTAAATTAGAAGAAGCAAGCGATACGTGTCCAAATCGTGTTGGTCTTCGTGTTGTTGCCATCCATAACTTTGCCCCAGAAGTAAGCACCCTTCCACTGAATGTTCTGAGCAAGTGTGTATGTAAAGCCAAGCTCTACACCCTTACGGTCAACATCGATGCAGTCATAAGTCGGAACAATAACTGCACCTGCACCAACGTGACGGTATGCAGCATAAATACCATAGGAGCCTGCCTGTTTCTTGTTTGCTCCCTTGTAATCAATCTGAACGTTCCAAGCTTTGTTGCGGTCTTTAACGATTGCATCAGAGTTGGATCCTGCATAAGCACCGCTGAGCTTCCAGTTCTTATCAAAGCGATAACCCAGGCCTACTTCCCAAATGTGGAGAGAATCCTTACGGAAATTCTTTTCATTCGAGAGAAGCTCCTTATTTTTTATATTGTTGTAGGAAGCGCCCCAGCTGAATTTCTGACCATTGTCGCTGTAGATTTCAATAGCCTGCCAGCTAATAGTACCGCCGCCCTGCGAGTAATCAATCATGCCATTACGACCTTTATGATCAACACGGGAAACAAGAAGACTTGCCTTAACATCCTTACCAAATACAACACGTCCACCAGCAACATTATCATCAAACATCATCTGGCCGTCAATGTTCGTCCAGTGAGCGAATTTACCAAGGGTAATCTGGACATTGCCGTATGTACCCTGAGCAAAAGCACGCTGTGCCTGCATATGATCTGTCGTTTCATCGACAGCACCTGTATTCTTGGCAGAATTCATATCCGTAGCAATCTCGATGCGGCCGCCTGCAATCCAGTGCTTGTTAATCGTCATGGTCGGATCGAGACGAAGACGGATGAAGTTTTTGTTCTTATGGCTAGCGTTTCCATCCTTACGAGAACGCTTGTAGTCATAACGCAACTCGCCTGTCCACTTAACATTATCTACTTTTTTCTCGAGATTTGCAACACGTACGCCGAGAGCGTTGAGCTCATCAGCGAACTCAGCAGCCAGCTTGTCAATCATAGCCTTGTCAGCTGCGGAAACGCCGTTCTTTGCCATAGCGCGTGCAACCATCTGAGCCATCTCGAAACGAGTAATCTCCTGGTCGCCGCGGAATGTGCCGTCGCCATAGCCTTCGATAACGCCGTCAGCTGCGAGCTGAGCAACAGCGTCATAAGCCCAATGGTCTGCAGCAACATCCTCGAACGGATTTGCAGCAGCAAAACCTGTTGTGCCTGCAGCCGTGATAGCCGTAGCCATAGCAGCTGCTGTGAAAAACTTCTTCATTACAAAATTCCCCCTAAAAAATAAATATTATTACTTATGACTGTGCAGTTTCCTGCACATCATCATCGTCAAGCAGGTGACATGCGGCAAAATGCTGCGTAGCCACTCTTCTGAGCGGTGCCATGTTTTCACGGCAGCCGTGGTCCATACACTCGCAGCAGCGGTCCTGGAAAGGACAGCCCGTCGGCAGATCTACAGGACTCGGAATGTCACCCTCAAGCGTCTGCACGCTGTGGGTGCCCTTTTCCCTGAGCGGGAATACCGAGCGTAGAAGCGCCTGGGTGTACGGATGCTTTGCTTCCTTCAGCTTGCCTGCCGGAAGTACCTCAACCACGTTGCCGAGATACATGACCGCCGCGCGGTTGCACATCTGATAGACCAGCGCGAGATCGTGGCAGATGAAGATAATCGAAAGATTTGTCTTCTTCTGAATGGAAAGAAGCAGGTCAACGATTTTCTTCTGAACAGAAACGTCCAGAGCACTCGTCGCCTCGTCACAGACGAGAACATCAGGATTCAGAACCAGCGCGCGGGCAATACCGATACGCTGACGCTGACCGCCGGACATGTTAGCCGGATAGCGGTCGACGATATCCTCAGGAAGCTCTACAAGGCGAAGCATTTCCTTTGCCTTTTCCTCAGCCTCCGAAGGCTTTATCATATCAAAATTATAGAGCGGCTCGCAAATGATATCCTTGATTTTCATCTTCGGATCGAATGCAGTGTTCGGATCCTGGAATACCATCTGGATATGCTTGCGCATCTGACGAAGCTCTTCGCCCTTCAGCTGCGTGATGTCCTTGTCTCCATAAAAGATAGAGCCTGAAGTAACATCATGCAGGCGCATAATGCATTTTGCCAGAGTACTCTTTCCGCAGCCTGACTCACCGACGATAGCGAGAGACTCGCCACGGTAAAGCTTCAATGAAACATCATTGCAGGCCGTGAGGACTTTTCCCTCTCCGACAGGGAATTTCTTGACAACGTGCTGGATATTCAGCACATAGTCTTTACCCAGCTTCGTAGACGTCATGAACCTGTCCTCCTATCTGCGGTACTGCTTCAAGAAGCTCTTTCGTATATGCTTCCTGCGGATTGTTTACAATATCATCGGACGTACCGCGCTCCACGATATGACCGTTTCTCATGACGATGATTTCATCAGCCATGTATGCGGCAACACCGAGGTTGTGCGTTACGATAATGATAGCCGTGCCGTCGTCGCGGCAGATACCCATCATTTCTTCAACGACCTGCGCCTGCGTCGTAACGTCAAGAGCTGAGGTCGGCTCATCGGCAAGAAGGATTCGCGGGCTGAAGAACATCCCCATAGCGACGCCGACGCGCTGATTCATACCGCCCGAAAGCTCGAACGGGAAAGAATCCATTATAGTCTCCGGATTCGGAAGGTTCATGCGGCGAAGCATAGCAATAGCCTGCTCACGTGCGTCTTCCTCGGTCACATCAGCATGCTGGCGGATATACTCGATAAACTGCTTTCCGATTTTCTGAATCGGGTCAAGCATACTTCCGCTGGACTGGAATACCATGGTGATATCCTTGCCGCTGACCTGTCTCCACTCCTCTGCGGTATTTTCCAGGAGATTTTTTCCATTGAACACGATTTTGCCACGCGTAACATGACCTTCATTCGGAAGACAGCCCAGTATAGCACGGATGACCGTGGTCTTTCCGCTTCCGGACTCACCGACGATGGCGATAACCTTTCCCTCATCGAGAGAGAGGCTTACATCATGTACAATCGGATGCTCTCCATAGGAAATATCGAGATTCGATACTTCAAGTAACATGTATTTCTCCTTTATCCCGTAAATGGCAGTAAGGTTTCACTGACCGACCACGGGTCTTTCTTATTATTTTTTGCTCAACTGCTAAATTATTTAGCCGGTTTGATGTCCTTCGTAATCCAGTACTAGTCAGCCGGATGCATG
>JAILNL010000070.1 GCA_024691625.1 Schwartzia sp. (in: firmicutes) | reverse complement strand
GGTGAGGGCTATAAGACCTTCCCGGTACTCATTTATACCCAGTTCATGGGTGAGGTATCCACGGACGACCATTTCGCGGCTTCGCTCTGCGTTATAGTTGTAGCGATTACGCTTTTCCTGTTCTTCCTGCAGCGCATGATGGCAAAGCATTATTCCTATGCAATGACTGCACTCAAACCTATGCAGCCTGTAAAAGCAAAGGGAATGGAAAAAATTGCGTCGTACCTTTTTGTTTACGGCGTCTGCTTTATCGCAATGCTTCCGCAGCTCACGGTTATTTTTACTTCCTTCCTTGAGACGGTGGGAGGCGCGGTCTATACAGGAAGCTTCTCGCTGATGAACTATGAGAATACCCTTTTCGCGAAGGATAATTCGTCCATATTCAACACGTACGCCTTCGGCTTGGCAGCCATCGTATTCGTTGTTCTACTGGGTATTTTGATTTCCTATCTCACGGTGCGTAAGCCGTCTATGCTTACAAGTCTTCTGGATACTCTGACCATGTTCCCGTACATCATTCCGGGTTCTGTTCTCGGTATCGCGCTTCTGTCGAGCTTCAACTCGGGCGTTCTGGTACTGTCGGGCACGGCCCTTATCATCATAATTTCTCTGACTATACGCCGTATGCCATACACTATCCGTTCCAGTACAGCGATCATAGGACAGATTTCTCCAAGTGTTGAGGAAGCTGCCGTGAGCCTTGGCGCAAGCGAATTCACCTCCTTCCGCAAGGTCATGGTTCCCATGATGCTGCCGGGTGTTCTCGCAGGCGCAATCATGAGCTGGATAACGCTCATCAGCGAGCTCAGCTCCTCGATTATCCTCTACACACAGTCCACGAGCACGCTTACAGTTGCCATCTACGCAGAGGTCATACGTAGCAACTTCGGCAACGCTGCCGCGTACTCCACGATTCTGACACTGACATCTATCCTTTCGCTGCTGCTGTTCTTCAAGCTCACGAAAAACGAAGATATCAGTGTGTGATGTGAATATTGAAAAAGAGCCCGTTGCATTAGGCAATTTGCCTAATGCAACGGGCTCTTTTATGGCTTTAACGATGTAATTGGAATAACATATACGCCGTCTTCGCGTTTATATGCGGCGTTGCTTAAGCCACAGAGGACACAGAGAAATTTTGGTTCTTTTCCTTTGCCTTCTTTTGCAATATCGGCGTGGATGCTCAAAAGATTTTCTGCGGCGGAATCAATCTGATGGGCGCCCAGTTTGATTTCGAACGCGCCCCAGTCGCCGTTTGGCATTTCCACAATCGCGTCGATTTCTTTCTCACGATAGTCCTGATAATGGAAGAGCTTGCCTCCGTGGGGCATAGCATAAAGCCACAGGTCGCGCTCGCACATGGATTCAAATAGGAAACCCATTGTACTAAGGTCGTTGATAAGGCCTTCTGCGTTCAGCCCAAGCAGGCTGCAGGCAATGGAGGGGTCGGTCAGATGACGCTTGCTGCTTTGCTTGACTCGTACCGATGAACGAACACTGGGGCTGAAAGGTGGCTGGTCTTCGATTAGATACAATCTGCGAAAGACATCCAGATATTCTGCAATGGTGGGGTCGCTTATAGCAATGCCATCAACATCCATAATATCTTTTTTGAGTGTCTTGTTTGATACGGTCGTTGATTCGTTTCTTGCCAAAGATTTCAGCAGGCGTATCATTTTTGAACTGTCTCGTTTTATTTCATCAAGTCGGTTAGAGCCGTCATCAATAATTGCATTGATATAACCCTGGGGGAGAAGGTGGTATTTTTCCTTCGGAACCGTCAGACTTTGGGGCCAGCCGCCGCGGACAATAAGCTGCGCTATTTTTTTCAGCTCGACTTCTCCGGTCAGCTGTGTCTCTACGTCTCCGGTAAATAAGGAGTGAAGAGATACTTTCCCGTCAGAATCGCCGGATTCCCATAGGGACATTGTACGCATTCGGAGAGGAACAATGCGTCCTGCACCGCTGTGCATTATGCCTTTTCTTTTTGGGGTAGATGAGCCGGTCAGAATGAACTGCCCCTGTGCATGGCGACTATCCACTTCATAGCGTACAGCATCCCAAATACTCGGAACCTCCTGCCACTCATCAATGAGTCGTGGAACTTTTCCCTTCAAAATCATAGCGGGATCAAGCTGTGCCAGCTTACGGTTTTGAAAATTATCTTTTGAATCACCCAGCATAAATTGACTGCTGCAATTGTGCATGGCAGTCCATGTCTTTCCGCACCATTTAGGCCCTTCAATGCAGACAGCGCCGAACGCTTCAAGATGTTCTTTTATTATGCTGTCGATAATTCTGGAGCGGTAGTCATTGTTTTGCATTTTACGCACCTCGTTTTCACAAATTTATGGTATCGATTTTATCAAATATGCTAAATTCATTTTATCAAATTCGTAAAAATGACTTTATCAAATTTACTAAAATAATTTTATCAGATTTCAAAATTGCCATCAACCTGAATCATCGAATGATTAATTATAATGCCTTCAATCAAAGTTTGCCGAAGGCAAAACTTCCTCTGCGGCATTTTGCCAATGGCACTAGCTTCGCGTAGCGCGAGGCAGGAGATATGCTCACCGCCTGTTATTAGTCCCAGCCCCCACTTACGACGCGCAGCTAGTCCTTTAGGGCAGAAGTGGGGGACATCTTTTGCCGAGTTATATGACGAACGCAAAAAGACCTGAACAAATGCAGTTTTCGCATTCATTCAGGTCTTTTATTTTTTTTACCAGCCGCCGGAAGAACCGCCACCGCCGGAGCTGCCGCCGTGACCTCCGCCGCTGTGCCAGCCTCCGCCTGAGTGACCGCCTCCGTCACCGCCGCCGCCGCCGGTGGGGAATTTATCCGTAAAGTCGATAGCGCCGGAGGAAAGAAGCAGGAGCAGGTAGCTGAGTCCCATGAGAAGCGTATAGAACATCTGCCAGAGGCACCAGATGAGAACCCCGATAAGGCCTATTCCGATTATGGCGCCCACGGCTAATTCCCAAAATGACATGTCGTCCACATCTTCCTCGGTTACGACGTTTTGCTTTGTT
>JAILNL010000031.1 GCA_024691625.1 Schwartzia sp. (in: firmicutes) | reverse complement strand
GGAATTTGCGCGCCTTATCAAGGACGTTCTTCCGCCGGGAGTATTTAATGTCATTACGGGCGCAGGCTCACGGGCAGGACAGTATATGCTTGAAAATCCCGGCTTCAGCAAGCTGGCATTTACAGGCTCCACAGAGGTAGGAAGAAGCATCGGACTGGCTGCGGCAGAACGGATTATTCCTGCAACGCTGGAGCTTGGCGGAAAGAGCGCTAATATTTTCTTCGATGACTGCAATTTTGAGCAGGCAGTTGATGGCGCACAGCTTGGTATTCTTTTCAACCAGGGACAGGTTTGCTGTGCAGGCAGCCGTATTTTCGTGCAGGATACGCTGTACGATAAGTTTGTTCCTGCTCTCGTTGATGCCTTCAACAAGGTACAGGTCGGACTCCCCTGGGAGGACGGTACTCAGATGGGAGCGCAGATAAGTGAGGTTCAGCTTAAAAAGATTCTTGGGTATATCGAGCTGGCAAAGGAAGAAGGCGCAGAGGTTGCATGCGGAGGAGAACGCTTCGCAGATGGTCCGCTTTCCAAGGGCTGTTTCATGCGTCCTACGCTTTTGACGAATGTAACAAATAATATGCGTGTGGCTCAGGAGGAAATTTTCGGTCCTGTGGCATGTGTAATCAAGTTCCACAGTGAGGACGAGGTTATCGCGATGGCAAACGACAGCGTGTACGGCCTTGGCGGTGCTGTGTGGACTAAGGATATAAACCGCGCTATCCGTGTGGCACGCAGCATAGAAACAGGACGTATGTGGGTAAATACCTACAATCAGATTCCTGAGGGCGCGCCATTCGGCGGCTACAAGCAGAGCGGTATCGGCCGTGAAACCCATAAGGTTATGCTGGATCACTACACACAGATGAAGAATATAATGATAAATTTATCGGAGAAGCCGTCAGGCTTTTATCCGAATAAGTAAAAAGAAAGCCCTGCGTGAGCGGGGCTTTCTTTTTTTAATCAGGCTGTACGGACGGGCTGTCCGTTATTGTCGATAGAATAACGATGGTCTGTGTCTTTACTACGCCGGGGGCGTTCTTTATGCGCGTCAGAAGTTTTTCAAGCGTCTGGGTGTTTTCCGTCAGGATTTTCAGCGAGTAATCGAAGTCACCTGTTATGTAATAACATTCCTTTATTTCAGGCTCTGCCTTTGAAAGCTCTGCAAAATGGTCGCCATGCTTCGGGTTGTCGAAGCGCAGGAACATGAGAGCCATGAGATGCTTGTTGAGTTTCGCGGGGTCGAGAATCGTGGTGTACTGACGAATGACCCCTGAGGCCTCAAGTTTTTTGAGGCGTTCGCTTATGGCCGGAAGTGAAAGTGCAATTTCTCCAGCAAGCTCCGACAGGGTAGCCCGTGCGTGTTCCGAGAACATTTTTAGGATTCTTTTATCTACATCATCCATAATTTTACGCCGCCCTTCATTGATGATATACTATTGACAAGTTTAATCAAATGTAATTATAACGCAGCCTTTCCTATTTTGCCAAAGGGCAAAACCTTACCAAATGCGTTATAAAGCGTTTGGCCGTATTTTGCCGCATGTAAAAATTTGAGCAGGCGGCTTTTATTAAGGAGAGAAAAAGATTCATGGATATGGAGCGCCGAAAGGAGCTTGGGAAAATAGAGCAGAAAAAAGTCGGTTCGCATATCGGCCTCGGAGCGATGCTGCTTTGGGTTGTTCTGCTTATCATCACAGTGAGATACGGGTGGCTGCAGCTCGTTCAGGGAGATGCAATGGCGACGAGGGTGCGTATGGAATCAGGAGAGGAGCAGGTTACTCCGACTCCGCGCGGACCGATTCTGGATAGAAACGGGCGTGAGCTGGCATTTTCGCTTATGCTCAAATCCCTATTTGTTGACCCGAACAACGTACAGAATCCGCAGGACCTTGCTGCAAAGCTGGCACCTCTCATCAATATGAGCGAGCAGGAGATTCTTAATGATATATCCCAGGGCGGCGGCTTTGTATGGGTAAAGCATTATCTTTCAACAGATGAAGTACAGGCCGTCAAAAAACTTATCCGCGACGAGGAATATAACTGCCTTGGCTTTAATGATGAGCTGAAGCGTTCTTATCCGAACAATATTCTCGCGGCGAACGTGCTCGGCTTCGTTGGTACAGATGATGTCGGTCTTGATGGAATAGAGCAGGCCTTTGATAAGCTCATAAAGGGAACCCGCGAGGAAACCTTCATTCAGACGGACAATTATTACGGGTTCCCGATTCTCAGCTCTATTTTTTCGCGGCGTAAATACGAGGGAGACCAGTGCAAAACAATACAGCTTACCATTGACAGCACAGTGCAGTTCATAGTAGAACAGGCGCTTGATGAAGCTGTGTTAAATACAAATCCTGCCAGCGTGACGGCAATTGTCATGAACCCTAAAAACGGTGAGATTCTTGCAATGGCATCACGACCATCATATGACCCGAACAAGTTCGAGGAATATCCTGCAGAGGTTTGGAAAAATCACGCTGTATCGGTAATTTACGAGCCGGGCTCTACATTCAAGTCTATCGTTGCGGCTGCGGCACTTCAGGAAAGAGTTGTAACTCCGAATCAGGTTTTCCATGACCCGGGCTATGTTATGGTGTCCGAGCGCCGTATTCAGAACTGGAACGGCGAGAGCTTCGGTACAGTTACCTTTACTGATATCGTGAAGCACTCTCTGAACACGGGATTTGCACAGGTGGGTCTTGACCTTGGCAGCAATACACTCATCGAGTACGCAAAACGCTTCGGCTTCGGAGAGCCTACGGGAATAGAACTTCCGGGAGAAGAAAGCGGTATCCTTTTTGAGCCTGATGATATGAGAGATTCGGATATGGCGACCATGGCAATCGGCCAGTCCATAGCCGTCACGCCTATTCAGCTTGTAACCGCTATGTCTGCCATAGCAAATGACGGTATTCTCATGAAGCCCCATATAGTGAAAAGCGTGTACAACGCGGACGGCTCGGTTTATTCAGAGACGAAGCCGCAGCAGGTACGCCGCGCCATAGAGTCTGTTACCGATAAGACACTGGTGGGACTCTTGGAGCAGGTTGTCGCAACAGGAGGCGGTGCAAAAGCACAGGTAAAGGGCTACCGTATAGCAGGCAAGACAGGTACGGCACAAAAAGCCCGCCATGACGGCGCCGGATACATGGACGGCCATTATATCGCTTCCTTCTGCGGATTTGCTCCTGTAGAGGATCCGCAGATATGCCTTCTTGTCGTAATAGATGACCCTATGGGTATTTATTACGGCGGTCAGATTGCGGCTCCTGTCGCAAGCCGGATATTCTCACAGCTGTTAAGACATCTGCAGGTAGAGCCTTCGAGCGATCCGTTCCAAGGACGCGAGGAGGAAAAGGTGAAATCCGACGGCAGCCAGTCCGCCGAAACACAGCGCGTGGTAGTTCCTGAGGTTGCGGGTCTCGATGCCACAGAGGCAGCGCTTCAGCTTGAAGCAGCAGGACTTAGAATGCGAGCGGAGGGACACGGTATCGCAGTAAGTCAGAATGTGGAACCAAACACGGTTGTTGAACGGGATAGTGTGGTTGTGGTAAAATTCGAACCTAAAGGGTGAGATGCCGGGTCTTTTTCCGTCATGCGGTGTCAGCTGCCGCTTGACGCAGCATATAACTGCGCCGGCGCGTCAGCTTCCTTGCCTGACGAAAAAATCCCTCGGCATCATAGCCGAGTCGTTCCACCATGCGATGTCAGCTGACGGAAAAAATCATAGGGTATACAAAATACACTGTATGGTTTCGATAAAACGAAACTGTACGGTGTTTTTGTATGTGACTTGAGTCCTTTTGTCCCTACTGTGTGTCTCTTGAAAAACAACATTTGACTCGCTAAAATATATAAGGTTAATCGTTATAGATTGCTGACTACTAAACTATTAATGAAGGGGATTTCATAATGGAAAGACAGGCAGATGTTGTCGTCATCGGCGGCGGCATTACCGGAACAGCTATCCTCTCGGAGCTGGCGCGCTATGACCTGCGCTGCGTTCTGGTGGAAAAAGAGCCGGATATTGCGGCAGGAACAACGAAGGCGAACAGCGCAATTCTGCATGCAGGATTTGACGCACCGACGGGCAGTTTCAAAGCGAATATGAACGTGAAGGGCAACGAGCTCTATCATGAACTCGAAAAGGAACTGAATCTTGATATTAAATGGACGGGTTCCTTCGTGGCGGCTTTTGACGAGGATGGAATTGCGACGCTGAAGGAACTCAAGGCGCGCGGTGAAGCAAACGGCGTCCCGGGACTTGAAATCTGGGATGGCGATAAAGTGCGCAAAAAAGAGCCGAATCTCAGCAAGGATATCAAGGCTGCTCTCTGGGCACCGACTGCAGGCATCTGCTGGCCTTTCGGCATGGCGCAGGCTTTTGCCGAAAATGCTGTAATCAATGGCGCGGAAGTTCTCCGTGACTGCGAAGTAACGGGTATTTCCGTTAAAGACGGCCGTGTTGAGGCTGTTGAAACCTCTCAGGGGACGATAAAAACAAAATATGTCGTAAATGCCGCAGGCGTTTACGCTGATAAAATTTCTGCAATGGCAGGGGACACAAGCTTCACCATTCACCCGAGAAAAGGCGAATATGTGCTTTTCGACAAAACGGCACAGAAAACCATGGTAAACGGTGTTGTTTTCCCTGTTCCGACGAAGACATCCAAGGGTATTCTCGTCTGCGCTACTACGCACGGCAACGTATTCATTGGGCCTAACGCGCAGGAGATTGACGACAAAGAAGACCTGTCCGTAACCTCCGCAGGCATGGACGAGATTTTTGCGGGTGCGAGAAAGCTCTGCCCGGAAATCCCGGGCGGTGCGGCTATCACAGAGTTCGCAGGACTCCGTGCAGCTTCCTCTACGGGTGACTTTGTGCTGGGTAAATCCAAGGTAGAGGGACTTCTGCAGGCAGCAGGAATCCAGTCACCGGGCCTCACATCTGCTCCGGCAATCGCTCAGTACCTCGCTGAAATCATTGTTGAAGAAACAGGCGCATCAAAGCGCTCCGATTATAAAAAAGGCCGTCCCGAGGAGCCGGTATTCCGCGAACTGGACGATGAAGCAAAGGCTGCCCTCATCGCAAAGGATGGACGCTACGGGCGTATTATCTGCCGCTGTGAAACAATCACAGAGGGTGAGATTGTCGATGCTATCAACCGTCCCTGCGGTGCACGCACGGTAGACGGTGTAAAACGCCGCACACGTGCGGGTATGGGACGCTGCCAGGGCGGCTTCTGCGGACCGCGCGTCATAGAAATCATTTCCCGCGAACTGGGTATTTCTGTGCCTGAGGTTCGCAAGGACGGCGTAGATTCCTACATGTATTATGAGAAAGAAGGTGCGGCAGAATGAGCGAAATGTATGATATTATCATCGTCGGCGGCGGTCCTGCGGGACTTTCTGCCGCTCACAGCGCAGTAAACAACGGCGCGAAAAAAATCCTCGTGCTTGAGCGTGACCGCGAGGCCGGCGGTATCCTCCAGCAGTGCGTTCATAACGGCTTCGGTCTGCATCACTTTAAAGAAGAGCTCACAGGCCCGGGCTATGCTCAGCGCTGCTACGACCTTATTAAGGACTGCCCTGAGGTTGAAGTTCTCGTTGACACAATGGTTCTTGAAGTTCGTGACAATAAAGAAGTAATCGCTGTAAATCCTCAGCGCGGACTTATGAAGCTGCAGGCAAAGACGGTAATCCTCACAATGGGTTGCCGTGAACGTACCCGCGGAGCAATCCGTATTCCGGGATATCGTCCGGCAGGTGTTTACACAGCAGGCGCGGCACAGCGCATGGTAAACATGGAAGGCTACATTCCGGGCCGCAAGATTGTTATTCTCGGCTCCGGCGATATCGGACTTATCATGGCACGCCGTATGTCGCTTGAGGGCTGCAAGGTGCAGGCTGTTCTTGAAATCTGCCCCTTCTCCAACGGACTTACGCGAAATATCGTTCAGTGCCTCAACGACTACGATATTCCTCTCTACCTTTCACACACCATTACGGGAATCAAGGGCAAGGACCGCGTAGAGGGAATTACAGTATCGAAGGTTGACGATAAAATGCGTCCTATTCCGGGAACGGAATTCGACATCGAGTGTGACACGGTGCTTCTTTCCGTTGGACTTATCCCGGAAAATGAGATTTCCCGTGAGCTCGGCGTTGAGCTTCACCCGCGCACGAACGGACCTGTCGTTGACCAGCACCGTGAGACGAGCCTTGAAGGTGTTTTCGCCGCAGGTAATGTCGTTCACGTTCACGACCTGGTTGACTTCGTTTCCGATGAAGCCGAAATCGCAGGAAAATATGCAGCTCTCACGGCTCTTGGCAAAAACGTCAAAGCTGACAGAGATCTGCAGGTGTCTCCGGGCACAGGAGTAAATACCTGCGTGCCTCAGCACCTGCGCCTCAGCAGCGAGAGCGAGGCTGTACGTCTCTTTATGCGCGCGGCACGTCCAATGCGTAAAGTGAAACTCTCCGTCACGAGCGGCGAGCAGGAAGTCATGAAGAAAATACTTCCGGTAGTTAAACCGAGCGAAATGATTTCCGTTGAGATTCCGGCTGAAAAAGTGAGCGCACTGTCGGCTGACATCACGGTTTCGATTGAGGAGGCATAAGCATGGCAACGGAAAAGAAAGTACTGAACTGTATCATGTGCCCAATGGGCTGTGAGCTTACGGTTACAATAGAGGACGGAGCAGTTACGGATGTTACGGGCAACACATGCCCGCGCGGAGCAAAATACGGCCGTGATGAAATCATGTCTCCAACCCGTATGCTGACTACTACGGTCCGCATTGAGGGCGGCCAGCTTGCACTGCTTCCGGTTGTATCAAGCAGCGTACTGCCGAAGGGACGTATTCTTGACTGTGCCCGCGAGCTGAAAAAGATTACGGCAAAAGCTCCTGTCAAGGCGGGCGACGTCATTGCGGCGGACATTCTCGGTCTTGGCGTTGACATCGTAGCAAGCCGCGACATGGCAGCTGTATGAATTAAATGATTAAATACTTTTTTGCGTAAGCATAAAAGCTCCTTTCATTACTGTGCTACAATAGTAGTAACAGGCATGAAGGGAGCTTTTTCTATGCACAAAAAAATTCGCATGATTGTATCCGACCTTGACGGAACGATGGTTGATGATACATTTCAGATACCGGAAGAAAATATAAAAGCAGTAAAGGAAGCGGCAGAACGCGGCGTGCTTGTCACAATCGCCACAGGCCGTATGTACCGCTCGGCGCTTCCCTATGCGAAAAAGCTGGGGATAGATGTTCCGCTTATCGCCTATAACGGCGCCATTGTTAAAACTGTCGGAGGGGAGCGTATAAGCATGGAGTTTCTTCCCCCTGATGTGGTGAAAAGAGTTCTGCGATTTGTGTTTGAACATGGTTGGTATGTTCAGCTATACAGTGAAGGGAAGCTATATTATGCAGAAGCAACAGAGGCGGCTCTGGCTTATGAGAAGGCATCGGGTGTGCCGGGAAATGCAGTTGGAAAGGAAGGACTTCTTGAGAGAACAGATGAGGTTCCCAAGCTTCTTGTTGTAACAAAGGACGAAGCCTCGGGAGATGAAGCGCTCTCCATGCTTGCGGAAGCATTTCCTTCCGAAATAATGGTGATGAAATCCAAAGCGAATTATATAGAGGTAGTTCTGCCGGGAGTATCGAAAGCAAAAGCAGTTCTTGAGCTTGCTCAAAGGCACGGAATAGCCGCTGATGAAATCATGGCTCTCGGTGACTCGGGAAATGATGTGTCTATGCTGAAGGCCTGCGGCATGGGTGTGGCAATGGGAAATGCGTCAGAGGCAGTAAAGGCTGAGGCAGATGTGGTTACGGGAATCTGTGAAGAAGGCGGCGTGGCGGAAGCTATTCACCGTTATGTTCTGGAGGACGGACAATGATACGCCTTATAGCTATGGATTTGGACGGAACTTTGCTGAACTCAAAAAAAGAAATAAGCAGAAGAAACCTTGAGGCACTGGATAAAGCGAAGGAAAAGGGTGTCTGCGTAACGATAGCCACCGGACGTATGATGAATTCCGCCGTTCATTTCGGAGGACTCATAGGAGCTAACGCACCGCTCGTCTGCTGCAACGGAGGACTTGTGCAGAAGGAAGGCGAGCCGCCTGTTTTTACAGCCGTGTATGATGTTAAATTTGCACAGGAGCTGATGCGTTATGTACTGGGGGAAAAGAAATGGTACATGCAGTGGCACATAGGCACGGAAATATACGGTACGGATTTCAGACCTGAATACTTTTACGCATACAGAACAGTCCCTGATTTTCACATAGTTGAAGTGGGGCAGAATTATCTCAGTCACGCGGAAGGGATCATGCAGTTCGTTCTCCGAGACCTTACCGGAGAGCACATGGAAGAAAAGCTCTCTGACATAAAAGCGAAATTCCCGGGCAGGTTCGAGGCGGTTACAAACGTTGACACAGTAACGGACATCATGCCAATAGGCATAACAAAAGCGACGGGAGTAGAAGCTCTGGCTAAGCATTTGGGGCTCTCACGGGGTGAGGTCATGTGCTGCGGTGACGCGGAAAATGACCTTCCTATGCTCGAATGGGCGGGGACTGCCGTCGTTCCGGCAAATGGCATTCAGGCTGCCAGGGATATTGCGGACTATATTGCACCGTCATGTGACGAAGATGCCATTGCCGACGCGGTGGAGCGATTTGTGCTTTGACTGCGGTTTTTGGCAAACGGAGACGTTTGCTGTATAATATAATAAAGTTTTTGTGATTTACTGTCTTTTATATGCATGGGGATATGCCATGCATGCCTCATCTACCGCTGACGAGGGCTCCTTCTCCGAAAAGAGAAGGCTATATTGTTTCCCGGAGGGAGGAAACTGCTATGGAAAATGAAAAAGAAAGAAAAGCGATTGAAGAGGAAGAGCGAAATGAAACAATCTCCCACGCGGGAGCAAAAGAGCAGATACCCGTCAATCCCT
>JAILNL010000023.1 GCA_024691625.1 Schwartzia sp. (in: firmicutes) | reverse complement strand
CCTCCCGAAGGAGGCAAAGATACTACTTATTCTTAAGGTACTCGTCAATAGCGGCTGCCGCCTTTTTGCCTGCACCCATCGCCAGAATAACCGTTGCCGCGCCGGTAACGATATCTCCGCCGGCGAAGACACCCGGCTTTGTGGTAGCCCCTGTCTCAGGGTCAGCCACGATATTTCCACGTTTGTTAATCTCCATTCCCGGAGTTGTCGAAGCAACAATCGGGTTCGGTCCCTGTCCGATAGCCATGATGACCGTATCTACAGGCAGCTCGAATTCCGAGCCTTCAATAGCCTTCGGGCTGCGGCGACCTGACGCGTCAGGCTCTCCAAGCTCCATTTTTATGCACTTGAGTGCACCTACCCATCCTTTATCGTCACCAATGACCTCAACAGGATTATGCAAAAGACGGAAATCAATTCCCTCAGCCTTTGCATGAAGAACCTCTTCACGTCTTGCAGGAAGCTCTTCTTCTCCGCGGCGGTAAACTATATATACATGCTCAGCGCCAAGACGCAAAGCCGTGCGCGCCGCATCCATTGCGACATTTCCGCCGCCGACTACTGCCGCCGTTTTGCCTACACGGAGCGGAGTTCCGTATTTCGGGAACTGATATGCTTTCATGAGATTGCAGCGTGTGAGGAATTCATTGGCAGAGTAAACTCCGTTCAGATTCTCACCCGGAATATCCATGAATCTCGGAAGACCTGCACCCGTACCTACAAAAACGGCATCAAAACCTTCCTCGGTCATGAGCTCATCAACAGTGTAAAGACGTCCGATTACGCTGTCCAGCTCAATCTTTACTCCCATTGCCTCAAGGTTGGCGATTTCTTTTTTAACAATTTTTTCCTTCGGAAGACGGAATTCCGGAATACCGTAGGAAAGAACACCGCCGGCCGTGTGCAAAGCTTCAAAAATCGTCACACGGTAGCCTTTGCGTGCAAGGTCTCCCGCACATGCAAGACCTGCAGGGCCTGCACCTACAACAGCGACCTTCTTCGCGTCATCAGCGTAATGTATCGGTTCGACAGGACGGTTCTGCGCCATTTCGCGGTCTGCAGCGAAACGCTCAAGACGCCCGATAGCCACAGCCTCGCCTTTGTTAGCCAGCACACAGTATTTTTCACACTGATTTTCCTGCGGGCACACACGGCCGCAGATAGCGGGCAGTGAGCTTGATTCTTTTATTTTTGAAATTGCCCCGTCAAAATCCTTCTCTTTGATTTTAGCGATGAACTCAGGAATATCTATTCCCACAGGGCAGCCCTTGCGGCACTGTGGAATTTTGCAGTGCAGGCAGCGCTCTGCCTCTGCTACTGCCGTTTCCTCGTCATATCCGAGAGCAACCTCTTCAAAATTATGCGCACGGACCTCAGGTGCCTGCTCCGGCATAGGATGTTTTTTAAGTGACAATGCCATTATGCATTCCTCCCAAGTCCGATACGGCATTTATGGTCTTTTTCGGCTTCAGCCGTCCATATCGCGGTACATTCCCTGACGTGTGCGAAGCGCGTTAAAATCGACGAGATGACCGTCAAATTCAGGGCCGTCAACGCAGGCAAACTTTGTTTCAGTTCCCACTTGAACACGGCAGCCGCCGCACATTCCAGTACCATCAACCATAACAGGGTTAAGGCTCACGACAGTAGGCAGAGCCAGCGGACGCGTCGCATCTGCAACACTCTTCATCATTACGACAGGCCCGATAGCGTAAACACGGTCAATTTTTTCACCGCGTTCAACAAGCTGTCCCAGTGCAGTAGTAACAAAGCCCTTAATTCCATAGGTTCCGTCATCTGTAGTAATGAGAGTCTCATCGGAAACCGCACGCATTTCATCCTCCATGATGAGGATATCCTTGCTGCGGGCACCCATAATGGAAATAACCTTATTGCCGGCTTCCTTCATTGCGCGTGCAATCGGATATACAGGAGCGACTCCGATTCCTCCGCCGATACATACAACCGTTCCGATACCTTCACTAACCTCGGACGGTTTGCCGAGAGGGCCTACCAGGTCAAGAATGGAATCCCCCTCATTCTGCTCAGCCAAAAGCTCTGTAGAAGCACCTACAGCCTGGAAAATCAACGTAATCGTTCCCTTTTCACGGTCAAAGTCCGCTATAGTCAAAGGGATTCGTTCACTTTCTTCATCAACGCGCTCAATAATAAACTGCCCCGGAAGTGCCTTTTTCGCGATACGCGGTGCATCTATAACCATCTGAAAAACGCCCGGTGAAAGCTCTTTTTTCTCAAGAATTTTAAACATACGGACAACACCTCTTATGTTTTACTGAAAAATTCCTTTAAGATATTCTTCCAGATTTCCCTTTATAGGCATGATGTAAACATTACTATTTGTCTTGTCTGCGTTCTCAACAACACGCTTACCGAAGTCAATGCTCCACTCAAGGGTCGGTTCAAAGTTTTTCGGGAATACAACATGATTTTTAAGCTCCCAATAGCTCTGCGAGCGTGCCGAATGAATCGGCGAAACGCCCCAGTAAACCTCAAGACCGTCAAGCATATCCTGATACATCTCAAGGAAACGCATATCGTAAAAGGGCTGTGTGAAAAATCCAGCAGCACCGGCCTGCAGCTTGCGGCGGATACGATACTCCTCC
>JAILNL010000112.1 GCA_024691625.1 Schwartzia sp. (in: firmicutes) | reverse complement strand
AGAGCAATATACAACGTGCGGAGAGACAATAAATAAAAAAAGAATGGGGCTGTGAAAAAACGAAAATATGCCTTCTCCTTTAGGAGAAGGCATATAAATCATTTACATGACAGATTCTACAGTTTCTCTTGCCTGGGCATCTGTCATAAGTATTTCTCTCGGCTTGCTGCCGACGTTCGGCCCTACTATGCCGAGCTCTTCCATTGTGTCGATAAGACGGGCGGCTCTTGTGTAGCCGATACGGAAACGGCGCTGAATGCTTGAGGTGGACGCCTGGCCATTTTGCAGGATAAGTTCAACCGCTCTTGGCAGAAGTTCATCCATTGCAGGCTCAGACGAGCCTCCCTTTCCTTTGCCGTTTTCACCTTCTTCAGCGGCCTGTGCCGCCTGCTCCGTGAAGTTGATAATCTCTTCGTTCGGCTCTGCTTCCTGTCCCTGCGCGCGGATAAATTCGAGGAGACGGTCTACTTCGTCATCCCCTATGAATGCACCCTGTACGCGCTGCGGTTTTGATGAGCCGACAGGATAGAAAAGCATATCTCCTTTTCCGAGGAGCTTTTCCGCTCCGCTCATGTCGAGAATCGTGCGCGAGTCTACCTGCGACGAGACTGCAAAGGAAATACGCGACGGGATGTTTGCCTTGATAATACCCGTGATGACATCAACGGACGGACGCTGCGTAGCGACCACAAGATGAATGCCTGCAGCGCGCGCCTTCTGCGCTATACGGCAGATTGCATCCTCAACGTCATGAGGAGCGACCATCATGAGGTCGGCAAGCTCGTCAATGATGAGAACGATGGACGGCATTTTATCATCGGGTACTTTGTTGTTGAAGCCTTCAATGTTTCGCACGCCATGCTCTGCAAATTTGCCGTAGCGTTTTTCCATTTCCTGTACTGCCCAGTTGAGTACGGAGGCTGCTTTACGCATATCCGTTACAACAGGCACCATGAGGTGCGGAATACCGTTGTAGTTTGAAAGCTCGACCATTTTCGGGTCAATGAGGATAAATTTGACTTCGTCCGGCGCTGCCTTGAACAATATACTCGTTATGAGGGTATTGACGCAGACTGATTTACCGGAGCCTGTAGCTCCGGCTATCAAAAGATGCGGCATTTTGGCAAGGTCTGCGAAAATAGCTTTGCCGCTTACGTCTTTACCGAGGCCTACGGTGAGTTTGGATTTTGCTTTTTCAAAAGCCGCGTCCTCAAGGACTTCTCTGAGGACTACACCCTCCAGCTCACGGTTCGGAACCTCGACACCAATTGCGGATTTCCCCGGAATTGGCTCAATACGCACAGAAAACGCTGCCAGTGCCAGCGCAAGGTCGTCGGCAAGGTTCGTAATCTTGCTGACCTTTACTCCCGGTGCCGGCTCAATCTCATACCGTGTAACGGCAGGGCCATGGCACGCATTGAGAATAGTGGCTTTTACCTTGAAGTTTTCAAGCGTCTGACTCAAAACCTGTGCTTTATCTGCAATTTCCTGCTCCAGTGCGGCATTTCGCACATGCGGATGCTTCGTGAGTATTTCCTGTACTTTCGGTATGCGGTATACGGGTTCAGCAGGAGCCTCAGGTGCGGCAGGAGCTTTAGCCGCCGCAGCAGCTTTTGTCACAGGCGCCGCAGCAGGTGCAGCAGTTTCTGCAGTATCTTCTGCGCTGTCCTCGGGATCTTCAGGTGCGTATACCTCAGAGGACGGCTCTTTTTCCTCGCTGTATTCGATAGTAAAGCTTGGAGGCATAGGAAGCTCCTGCTCCGCGGGAGCCGTCGGCTCCTGTTTCGGCGGCTCAGGAGTATGTATCTCCTGTTCCTGTGCGGTTTTCGGTTCTTCAATCGGAGGAAGCTCTTCATACAAAGGCTCGGAGATTTCCTCCTCCTGCACAAATACAGGGGCGGGCTTCACGTTATTATTTGCTTCCGGCAAAGCAGCCGTTTCTCCGAAACGTGTGTCAGCCTCCTGATTATAGAATGACTCCTTTTTCGCACGAGCCGCGCGCAGCTCTTTGACTTTATCGTATGTCGTTTCCATCGCATTCTGCGCCTTCATGAGACCTTTCTGCGCGTGCTTCTCGGTTTTCTTTACGCCCGATGCCAGGGACCATGTGGTTGCAAGCAGTACGGAGCCGACTCCCGCGGCAATCAAAATGATGAGTGTGCCGTCAACACCGAAGAATTTGCGGGCAACGAACAGTATTCCGCCACCGAGCAGTCCGCCGCCCTCAGGCAGGCTTGCCGGCAGTATTTCTTCTCCTACGGGAATCGCAAGATGATGATAAACCGACAAAATCATAGCGTAAAAGACAGCTACGCCGAGAAAACGCTTTGAGAGCTTGAATCCGTGATGGTCTACAATGAGCTTTGCGCCGACGAGCATCAGCAAAATCGCAAAAAACCAACTCCCCACACCGAAAAAATAGCGCAG
The DNA here is from genome assembly GCA_024691625.1 of Schwartzia sp. (in: firmicutes). GTDB lineage: Bacteria > Bacillota > Negativicutes > Selenomonadales > Selenomonadaceae > Schwartzia. Next base: position 1,568 of record JAILNL010000112.1, on the reverse strand, counting down.
GAAGCGTGCAAAGTAGAATCCTATGAAACCGACGTTAAAGCCCGCAAGTCCGCAAAGAGAAACGGCGGAAACCGCAACCGTTGCGATTCCGCCCAACTCATAACTTCGTCCTGTATCCGCAGGCTTTTCGGCGATTTTTTTCTTCCGTTTTTTCCTTCGTTTATCCAATACAATCACCTAAAACGATTAGTTACTGCGAAATCCTTTTCGCACATTTATCTGCTTCGAAGAGAATCTTCTCTTCATCAAGTGTCTTAAGCTCGCCCTTCTCCATAACCAGTTTTCCGTCAACCATGACTGTATCAACGGAATGGCTTGGAGCAGAGTAAACGAGCAGGGAAACCAGATCAAATTTCGGTGTCCATTCAGCGCCCTTCATGTTGTAAAGAACAATATCTGCCAGCGCGCCCTTTTCAAGTCTGCCAGCATCCTTTACACCGACAGCCTTTGCACCGTTTTCAGTACCCAGTTTAAGTGCCTGGAATGCCGGAACAGCCAGCGGGTCAAGCGTATCTACTTTATGAAGCAGCGCTGTCAGACGGACTTCCTCCAGCATATCAAGGTTATTGTTGCTGGAAGCGCCGTCCGTGCCGAGCGCAACGCAGACACCTTCTTTAAGAAGCTTCGGCACAGGGGCTACGCCGCTTGCCAGCTTCATGTTGCTTCCCGGGTTGTGTGCCGGGCGGACGTTATATTTCTTGATAAGCTCTATGTCTTTATCACTGAGCCATACACTGTGCGCGGAAAGCACTCCGCAGTCAAGAATACCTGTATCCTCCATAATCTCGAAAGGAGTTTTGCCGTAATCCTTGAGGCAGTTGTCAACCTCACCCTTTGTTTCCGCGAGGTGAATGTGTACCTCTGCTTTGCGCTCTTTTGCTGCCTCAGCAACACGACGCAGGAAATCCGGCGGACAGGTATACGGAGCGTGAGGTCCGAACATGACTGTAACACGTCCATCAGCAGCGCCGTGGAAATCTCTGAACAGTTCTTTGTTTTCCTCAAACGCCTGCTCTCCGTTTGGCGCAACACCGATAATGCCGCGCGAGAGAACACCGCGAAGGCCTGACTCTATAGTCATTTCAGCGACCTTTTCCATATCGCCGTACATATCTGCAAATGTCGTCGTACCGGTACGAATCATTTCAACTGCGGCAAGCATAGCTCCCCAGTAAATGTCGTCCTTGCGCATTTTTGCCTCAATCGGCCAGATTTTATTGTTGAGCCAGTCCATGAGGTTCATGTCGTCCGCATAGCTTCTGAGCAGAGTCATAGACGCATGGGTATGTGCGTTGACAAGTCCCGGAATTGCCAGATGGTTTTTACCGTCAATCACAGTATCTGCCGAAAAATCCTCAGGAACGTCACCAACTGCAGCAATACGCTGTCCGTCTACGGCAATACTTACCTCTTTAACGCTCCCGTCAGGGAGTACAGCCATTGTGTCCTTAATCAGAGTCTTCATGCCCTGCGCCTCCTAAGCTTTAGTCCAGTCCGAGATATGCACGCTGCTCAGCTGTCAGCGTATCAATGGAAATTCCCATCGAAGCAAGCTTGATTTCTGCAAT
>JAILNL010000215.1 GCA_024691625.1 Schwartzia sp. (in: firmicutes) | reverse complement strand
GGTGATAACAGGGTTGTTCTTGAAGATGGGGAGACAGTATCGGCAGAGTATCTTATTGTTACACCGGGACGTGCCGGTGCCGAATGGTTCAGCGATGAGTGCAAGCGCCTTGGTGTAAAGCTCCTTAACAATCAGGTTGATGTCGGAGTCCGTGTTGAGGTTCCTGATGCGGTATTCAGCCATATTACGGATGAGGTATATGAGGCTAAGCTGGTTTACCGCACAAAGCGCTATGGAGATTTGGTGCGTACATTCTGCATGAATCCGCACGGCCACGTCGTTACGGAAAATACGGACGGTGTCATCACGGTCAATGGACATTCCTACAGCGATCCGAAGCTGCAGAGCAATAATACGAACTTTGCGCTGCTCGTAAGCAACCATTTTACGGAGCCATTCAACGAACCGTATAAATACGGCAAGCGCATAGCATCTTTTTCAAACATGCTCGGAGGCGGTGCTCTTGTGCAGCGCTACGGTGACCTCTTCAAGGGACGCCGCAGCGACGCGAAGCGTCTTGCGAAGAGCTTTACCCGTCCGACGCTGGCAGCTACGCCGGGAGACCTTTCGCTGGTACTGCCGAAGCGCCATCTCGACAATATCATGGAGATGATTCAGGTACTCGATAATATTGCTCCGGGCATGACGAATGATGATACGCTGCTGTACGGTGTAGAGGTCAAATTCTACAGCGCACGTATTTCTTTGACAGACGAACTGGAGATGTCGCTGAAGAATATTTTTGCGGCAGGAGACGGAGCCGGCGTTACCCGAGGGCTTTCACAGGCGGGCGCAAGCGGTGTTTATGTGGCACGTACTATTCTGTCGCGTATGGATGATAAATAAATTTTTAAAAAATTTTCATTTACATGCAGGGATTTTGGCATAAATAACGAATTAATTCTATATATAGATTCGGGACATAAAATATTTTATGCAGAGTATGAAAATCTGTATATAAATATGATATGATAAGAGCTAGAGGTTCAGAATAAAATTTTCTATGCTAAAAGAAATGGGTGAAAAGAATGGAACGCCTTAAAGTCTTAATCGTGGACGACTCGCGGGTGAGTTGTTCAATCCTGCAGAATATTTTATCTAAGACCAATTTCGGGGAGTGCGAAATTGCATGCAGCTCCGCGGAGGCTGTTGAGAAATACCAGAGCTTCCAACCGGATGTAGTGACAATGGATATGAATCTTCCTGATGCGGACGGTATCGAATGTACGCGCCGTATCAAAGAGATTGATCCTCAGGCACGTATTTTGATGATAAGCGCGATGAAGGACGCAAGCCTTATCGCTCAGGGGCGTTCCGCCGGTATCAGCTCATTCCTGCAGAAGCCGGTCAACCCTAATGAACTTATAGATGCACTGACATTCCTGTGTCAGGATATTTCGGATAAGATCGGCGAGCTCAAGGAGCTTTATGTCGATGCTTTTGTGAAGGTTCTCCAAAAGAGCCTGTTCAGCCTTGTGGGAGTACACAGCGAGGTTACGTCAAAGCTCGCCGGAGGAAACTATCTGGATGTAGACGGTATTGCTGTCATCATCGGTCTTACGGGAACTCCGATGGGACGCGCAATCGTATATATGGACCATGATACAATGCGCAAGTTCGCGTGCCTGCTTTTGGGGAAGGAAAGCGATTCGGCACTCACGGAAGAGGAAGCGAGCGATGCTGTCGAAGAGGCGGCAAATATCATAGTCGGACGCGGAGCATCTACTGTCAACGATCTGCATGACAGTGAGATGAGAATTTCGCCGCCCGGAACCATTGCGGGAAGCAATATACGTATTGCTAATTTCAAGATGGCTTCGTTTGTTATTACGGCGGAGACCCGTGTCGGTAATATCTACATGAATATTGGTTTCGCGGAGGGGGAATGAACTGATGGATGCAAAACTCGTTAATCCATTTATTGATGCCCTCGTTAGTGTCATGCCGCAGATGGGGTTTGATGTTCCGAAACGTGTCAGTATGAGCGTAAAGAATCAGACATGCGCAAGTCTCGGCGTATCTCTTATCGTCGGTTTTACGAAAGGTCTTCGCGGCAATGTTGTCTATAACATGACTGAGCAGTCCGCGAAATTTATCGCTTCAAAGATGATGATGGGAATGCCGGTTGAGACTTTGGACGACATGGCACAGAGTGCTCTTTCGGAGTTATCCAACATGCTGACAGCAAATGCAGCAACCAACCTCACAGCTATGGGCTATGAGGTCGATATTTCGACTCCGAGCTTGACTGTCGGTCAGGATTTCCAGATTAAAATTAGCGGAGAGCAGTATCTCGTCGTTGTTATGGATTTGGGCGGAGAAAATATGGAATTGAATATCGCAGTGCAATAAATGAAAACGCAGGGCAGAATCATCTTTGGATTCTGCTCTTTTTTTTGTAAAAAAGCAAATTTTCATAGACGTAAAAGACGCCTTGAGATATAATAATAAAGATTGTTTTTTTGAGGATAGCCTCTTTGTTTTATGAAAGTGAGGGTAAAGCTTGGAGCGTGTTATTGTCCGAGTACGCGGCGAGCAGAAGGATCTCATGGGCGAAAAAAGCTCCATCGAGATGGTAACGGAAGGCCGTCATTATTATAAGAGCGGCAAGCATTATGTTCTGTATGATGATACTTCCATGGAGGAAGTCGGAAAGACGGCTACGATTTTGAAGATAGCGCCGGATTCCATGACGCTTTTACGTCATGGCGGAGTTGAGATGGAACAGCATTTTGCGCTCAGTGAAAAGAGCATCAGCCAGTATCGCACTCCGTACGGGGATCTTGAAATGGTCATTATGACCGATATGCTTGCTATTGAGTACGGGACGGCTACAGGCCGGGTTGATATCGGATATGACGTGTCCATAAACGGACAGCCACAGAGTCATAATCTGCTGCATATTGAAGTAAGCATGGCGGCCGGCGAAGCTGACCGTTTGAATTGAAGGATAGTTTAGGAGGAAGTTCTTTGGAGATCAAGGATATTCTGTCGGCAGCAATCGCGGCTGCCGCAAAGCAGGGAATCGAAGACGGTGTTTTTCCTGAGGCACAGCTTCCGGACATCGTGCTTGAGGTTCCGCCGAAAAAAGAAATGGGCGATTTTGCAACGAATTTTGCTATGCAGTCTGCACGCGCGTTTCATAAAAATCCGCGCCAGATAGCGCAGGAGCTCGTTGACCGCCTGCAGCTTGCGGAGCTTGATAAGGCGGAGATTGCAGGCCCGGGCTTCATCAATTTTTATCTGAAGTCCAATGTCATTTATGACGGTCTGGCAAAAGCTATAGCTGCAGGGGAGGAGTATGGAAACCTTCAAAAGAAGAATATCGCATCTACACAGGTTGAATATGTCAGCGCGAACCCGACGGGCCCTCTTCATGTAGGTCATGGACGCGGAGCAGCAGTAGGAAGCGCTCTTGTAAATCTTCTTCGCGCGGCAGGATATCCGGTTTCAAGTGAGTACTATATAAATGATGCAGGCAACCAGATTGATAATCTTGCGGCATCTGTAAATGCGCGTTATCTTGAGCAGTTCGGAAAGACAGTCGAGTTTCCGGAGAACGGCTATCACGGCGCTGATATTATTGATACGGCAAAACGTATCAATAAAAAAGACGGCGATAAATACCTCGCCATGGACGAAGAAGAGCGTCTGAAGGTATTCAAGGAGGTTGCTCTTAAAGAAAAGCTTGCGGCTCTGAGAGAGGATCTGGAAGCATTTAATGTAACCTTTGACCTGTGGTACAGTGAACGCACGCTGCATCCCGAAAAGGTCCGCGAGGCTGTTGAAGAGCTTAAAGCCAACGGCAATATTTACGAGAAGGACGGCGCACTCTGGCTGCGTTCCACGGATTACGGGGACGATAAGGACCGCGTCGTAATCCGTGATAATGGAGTTCCGACGTATCTTGCGGCTGATATCGCATACCACCGCGATAAATACGAGCGCGGATTTGGACGTCTTATAAACATCTGGGGCGCGGACCATCACGGCTACGTCTGCCGTGTAAAGGCAGCAATGAAGGCTCTCGGCAAGGATCCTGAACAGCTCAAGGTTCTGCTTCTGCAGATGGTCGCTCTGTACCGCGATGGCGAACTCGTCAAGATGTCGAAACGTACGGGGCAGAGTGTAACGCTGGCGGAGCTTATCGAAGAGGTCGGAACGGATGCGGCACGTTATTTCTTCTGCATGCGTTCACTGGACAGTCAGCTTGATTTTGATCTGGATCTCGCAAAGAAGCAGTCAAACGAGAATCCGGTTTATTATATACAGTATGCGCACGCGCGCATTGCAAGCATTTTCCGTCAGGCGGAGGGCGCAGGCCTTTCGACAGGTACTCCGGAGCTTTCGCTGCTTACGGATGATACGGAACTGGCACTTATAAAGAAAATCGAAGAATATCCGGAAGAAGTGGAAAAGGCAGCTGCAGATCTCGCACCGCAGCGTATTGCACGTTTTGCGTACGATATCTCGTCCCTGTTCCACAGCTTCTACAGCAAATGCCGCATAATGGGAATTGAGCCGGAGCTTGCAGGCGCAAGACTGGCTCTTGTTGGAAAAGCTCAGCAGGTTATCCGTCATGCGCTTGGTATCCTCGGCATTTCAGCACCGGAAAAAATGTAATCCTATTCCATCACATATTTAAGATTTGTAATGAAAGGAAGAGAGAGAATGGATTTTTTGAAGAGCACGGAAACCGACATTGCTTATTATGTACTCACGCAGAAAGGTGAGCCTCTGTATTATAAGGATCTTGTGCTTGATGTAATTGAGAAGAAGGCGAAACCTGTACAGTCGCTTTCTCAGACGATATCTGAGGTCTACACCCTCATCAATATGGACAGCCGTTTCCAGTATACGGGTAAAGGGATGTGGGGCCTGACAGAATGGAATCCGCCTGAAGTGAAGCATTCGCATGCGTCTTCTTCATCGTCGTCTTCTGCATCGGCTGCATCTAAATCGAGCCGCCGCCGCGAGAAGCTTCTGGAGAGCATCCAGGAAGACTGATCAGGGATTGTTTCAAGGTTAGGAGGAGAAGCATGGCAAAGTATATTTTTGTAACGGGCGGCGTTGTGTCGTCTCTTGGTAAAGGAATCACGGCAGCCTCTTTGGGTCGCCTTCTTAAAAACCGCGGTATCAAGGTTACTATTCAGAAGTTTGATCCGTATATCAATATCGATCCGGGTACTATGAGCCCGTATCAGCATGGTGAGGTTTTCGTAACGGACGACGGCGCTGAGACGGATCTGGACCTCGGACATTATGAGCGTTTTATAGATATCAACCTTTCAAAGATGTCGAATATTACGGCAGGAAAGGTTTACTGGAATGTACTGGATAAGGAACGCAAGGGTGATTACCTTGGCAGCACGGTACAGGTTATTCCTCACATTACTAATGAAATCAAGCAGCGTGTGTATGATGTTGCAAAGGCTGACAACGCTGATGTAGTTATAACGGAAATCGGCGGTACGGTTGGTGATATCGAAAGCCTTCCGTTCCTCGAGGCAATCCGTCAGGTCAAAAAAGAGGTCGGAAAGAACGATGTGCTCTATATCCATGTAACACTCGTGCCGTTCATTTCCGCAGCAGGAGAGCTCAAAACAAAACCGACTCAACACAGCGTCAAGGAGCTCCGCGGAATCGGTATTCAGCCGGATGTTCTTGTGTGCCGTACGGAAAAGGCCCTCTCCAAGGAAATGAAAGAGAAGCTTGCGCTTTTCTGTGACGTTGATGTTAATGCTGTCATTGAAAACCGCACCGCAAGCACTATTTACGAAGTTCCTCTCATGATGCAGAGAGAAGGACTCGACCGTATTGTTCTTGAGAAACTCAACATGGATGTTTCCCCTGCCAATATGGAAGATTGGGAGCGCATGGTCTACAAAATCAACCACCCGACCAAGAAGGTCAAGGTTGCTGTTGTCGGTAAATATGTAGCTCTTCCGGATGCTTACATGTCCGTAACTGAGGCTCTCCATCATGCAGGTATCGCAAATGACTGCGATGTCCGCATTCAGTGGGTAAATTCCGAGGAAATCGAAAGCTGTGAGACAGATCTTTCCGAGATATTTGCAAACTGCAAGGGAATTCTCGTACCGGGCGGCTTCGGCGACCGCGGTGTTGAAGGAAAAATCAAGGCAATTCAGTATGCCCGTGAAAACAATATTCCATTCCTTGGTCTCTGCCTCGGAATGCAGTGCGCTGTCATTGAGTTTGCACGTCACGTATGCGGCCTTGCAGACGCAAACAGCACGGAGTTCAACGAAGATACGGAAGCTCCTGTTATCGCGCTCATGAATTCGCAGAAGGACGTCGTCAAAAAAGGCGGCACAATGCGTCTCGGCGCGTATCCGTGCAAGCTTGCTGACGGTACTAACGCACGCAGAGCATACGGCGAAGAGCTCGTTGAGGAGCGTCACCGCCATCGCTTCGAGTTTAATAATGCATACCGCAAGCAGATTTCTGAAGCAGGTATGGTCATTGCAGGTACACTGCCGGATGACAGCCTCGTTGAAGTGGTAGAGGTCAAGAATCATCCGTGGTTTGTCGGTTCGCAGTTCCATCCGGAGCTTAAATCCCGACCAAACAATCCACATCCGCTGTTCCGCGATTTCATTGCAGCGGCCCTTACAATTCAATAAGTGAATACTATGGTACGGCCCGTCATTATTGATATGGCGGGTCGTTTTTTTATAAAAAAGTCTTCAAAAAGAAGGATTTTCGTTTTGAATATAGAATAATCATAAGTAGAAATGCGGATGAACCATAATCAGAAATAATGATAGGAGGGACGATACGATGCTTATACGGGAAGCGTGCTGCGCAGCTTTTTATTGTCAGCGCTGCGGGCAGATTCATGTGCATGAGATACCATATTTCAGCGACGCAAGACGCTCAGTTTTGTACTGTGATACGTGCGGCCATGAGCAGGCTGTGCTTGAGCGCCTTGACGGCAACCGTATATCCATAGAGATGGACTGTGTCGTCTGCGGAGAGACGAACAGATTTGTATTCCTCCTGAAAAAACTTCATTCGCTGCAGCTCGAAAAAATTTATTGCAGAAAAGATCATTTTGAATTAGGGTATATAGGATGCCGCCGCAGGATAGAGGAGCTTCTCGCCTTTAATCAGGCCGAGTTTGAGGCGCTTCATCCGAGTGACGGAAAGCATTTTATTGAGAAGCAGAGAGTTCTTCTCGGGATATTGAACCGAATTGAGGAGATGGCATCTACCGGATGTATTTCCTGCTCCTGCGGACACAATGATATTTCAGCAGAGCTCAAAGGGAATCATATTGTCCTTTCCTGCTCCAACTGCGGAAGCTATTACACTATCCGTGCCAAGAAAATCAGTGATCTTGCACACATGGGTAGATATATTGATCTGTTAATGCCGGGGATGGCAAAAGACCGCTGAATGTATTTAAGAAATAAACAAAAGTTTTGTTAGAAAATTCATTCAAGTATAATATGTTGCATTATTTTCAAAAATTATCTTTTGTATTGCTTTTTGTGTACAATACGAAAGATTTTTTTCACGTTTACAATCTTTTTAGTGCGGTGTATAATGGTAGAAATGGCGTACACGTGATTATACTGTGTGCGGTGGCGGTGGATCGCCTCCGCTCAGCCAATTGCAACTCAAAAGGAGGAGTATTTTTCAGTATGAGTAAACACATGAAAACAATGGACGGCAATACAGCGGCCGCATACGTTTCGTACGCGTTCACTGACGTTGCCGCAATTTATCCGATTACTCCATCATCTCCGATGGCAGAGCATGTTGATGAAATGGCTGCCCATGGCAAAAAGAACCTTTTCGGCCAGAAGGTTCGCCTGATTGAAATGGAGTCCGAGGGCGGTGCTGCAGGTGCAGTGCACGGTTCCCTGCAGGCAGGTGCGCTTACGACGACATATACCGCATCCCAGGGCATGATGCTCATGATCCCTAACATGTATAAGGTTTCCGGTGAGCTTCTTCCGGGTGTATTCCATGTCAGTGCCCGTGCGCTTGCTACATCCTCGCTGAACATTTTCGGCGACCATCAGGATGTTATGGCTGCCCGTCAGACGGGTGTTGCGATGCTTGCTGAAAATAGCGTGCAGGAGGTAATGGATCTCGCTGCTGTTGCACATCTTGTCGCAATCAAGGGCCGTATTCCGTTCGTTAATTTCTTCGATGGTTTCCGCACATCACATGAGATTCAGAAGATTGAGGTCATTGATTACGCGGATTTCGATAAGCTTCTTGACCATAAGGCTGTTGAGGAGTTCCGTCACCGCGCGCTGAATCCGGACCATCCGGTAATCCGCGGTACAAGCACGAATCCGGATGTATACTTCCAGATGCGTGAGAGCGTAAATAACTACTACGAGGCAATTCCTGACCTTGTTGAGGAAACAATGGCAGAGCTTGCCAAGATTACAGGCCGCGAGCACCATGTATTCGATTACTACGGCGCATCCGATGCTGACCGTGTAATCATCGCAATCGGTTCCTTCTGCGAGACAGCCAAGGAAGTTGTTGATTATCTTAACGCGGACGGGGAAAAGGTCGGTGTGCTCTGCGTACACCTCTATCGTCCGTTCTCACTGAAATATTTCTTCAAGGCACTGCCG
>JAILNL010000110.1 GCA_024691625.1 Schwartzia sp. (in: firmicutes) | reverse complement strand
TGTTGCATTTGCTATTGCAATTTAGCGATGTAAATATTTTTTATGTCACAAAAAGTAAGTTGGAAAAATGAAAAATTTTTTATTTTTTTTCTGCCGATATAACACCAAAAAGTAAGCTCAAAATGACACCAAATTGTAAGTGACGTGATATGTGAATCCCGATAAAATCGTTTTTTATGACACCAAATTGTAAGGACAAAGTGTAAATGTCACAAAAAGTAAGCCCGAAATGACACCAAATTGTAAGTGTCACATGACGTTGATGTGTGTGACACTTAATGATATACTACATCTTGAGGTGAATTTGATTATGGAACGCAAGGAAGATGAAAAAGACCTCTTTGAAGAAGAAAGCGGAAACTTTCAACTTGCTCCTTTTCGTGACAGCATTTATCAGGCAAACCCCCTGATTAATGTCAGAAAAGGCATGGATACTTTGCAGCTGCGCCTTTTTGCATTGGCACTGCAGGCTGTAGATCCATGGAATGAGACCGAATTCAAACAGATTAAAATCAAACCTGCAGCTCTTGCGGCGGCACTCGGCAATGATAAGTATCTTAATGTTGTCCCGACCATCGCAAAGAAAATGCTTTCCCACACGGTAAAGCTTCCGCCTCAGAATCCCAAAAATCCTAAGGATAAGGGCGGTGAGTCTGTTATCTTTCAGTCTTTCCGTTATATCGGAGACGAGGGACTGATTATGAAATTCGGTGATGATATGAAGCCGTATCTCCTGCAGCTTTTGGACAAGGAGTATGGCTATACGCGCATCACGATGAAACAGATTTTCCCGTTGAGTTCTTCGTATGCATGGCGCCTTGTTGAGCTTTTAATCCAGTATAGGGGTTTTGCCCGCAAAAACGGGACGGGAATCATAGAACGAAAATTTTCTGTTGAGGAGCTTCGCAATGTGCTTGATGTTCCTGAAGGAGCCTATGACAGGATTGCCCATTTCCGTAGCCGTGTACTGGACGGACCTATTCGTGAAATCAATAGGAAGACGAATTATGTTATGAGTTATGAATCCATCAAAGAGGGAAGACGAATCGTTGCCTTCTTGATAAAGATGGATATTTCTGCGGTACCGGAGGATATGACTGACGATACGAGAACATACGATGCGTCAGAGAAGGATTATACTTATGTGAAGCATTCGGTTTCGAAAAGAAAGACCGAGGAAACACAGGTATATCGCCCGGAGCCGGTCTACCATGCTCCGTCGGATGGCAGTCTTAAGCGAGCTCTTGAAGAGCAGGGATATCATTCTCCTCACATGGATAACCTTTTTAAGGAGAAAAATAAGGAAGCGTAATGCATAATAAAAATACATATGATACAAGGATAGCGGCATTAAAGGCCGCGGTTCCGTATACGTTGCCGATTCTTGCCGGATTTTTGTTTTTGGGAATGGCATATGGAGTATATATGAATGCGTACGGATTCTCATTTGTATATCCCATGATTATGTCAGCGGTTATTTTCGGAGGATCGTTGGAATTCGTTGCTGTCTCAATGCTCCTTTCACCTTTTGCCCCTATAGCTGTATTCCTTTTGGCGCTTATGATACAGGCTCGTCATCTTTTTTACGGAATAGCTATGCTATATCGATTCAAAGGGCTTGGATGGAAACGGTGGTACTTGATTTACGGGCTTTGCGATGAAACCTTTTCTATAAATTATACGGCGAAAATTCCGCAGGGAATAGATCGCGGTTGGTTTATGTTATGGGTGACGTTTTTGAACCAGTGCTATTGGGTTGCGGGGGCGACCTTGGGTGGGCTTTTCGGTGGGTTCCTGCCATTCGATACAAAGGGTCTTGATTTTGTCATGACCGCTATGTTTGTTGTTATTTTTCTTGAGCAGTGGATGCACGAAAAACAGCATTATACAGCCGGAATCGGGATACTGTCTGCGATAATATGCCTTCGCGTATTTGGCCCGGATTCTTTTATGCTGCCTACGATGATTCTGATTCTGGGGAGTCTTGTTTTGGGACGGGGATTCCTTGAAAAGAAGGTACAGGGTACATGACATTCTTTGAACAGGTTGTTACGATAACGTTATGCGCTTTGGCCAGCGTTCTTACCAGGGCCATTCCTTTTCTTGTATTTTCTCCATCAAAACCGACGCCTGCTCTCGTCAGGTATCTTGGCAATGCTCTTCCGTCTGCAATTTTTGCGATGCTTGTTGTTTACTGCCTGAAAAATACTTCTTTTATTACAGGCTCGCACGGGATTCCTGAGCTGGTAGGAATTATCTGTACTGTAATCACTCATTTATGGCTGAGGCAGATGCTGATTTCTACATTGGTCGGAACAGTTGTCTATATGCTTTTAGTCCAAAAATTCTTCCCTTAAAGTCCTAATATTATTCAATTTATTGTTAAGAAGTCATCTCCTTACTACGATATATAGGTATAAGGAGGTGAAAAACATGGCAGAGTTCTATTTATCAACAGAGCACCCGGGGTTCTGGATGCAGCCGGTATCGGCAACGTCTTCATCGACCGATAAGAAACAACGAAATAAAGCGCAGCAGCAGGATTTTAAGTCTTTGTTCCAACGTCTCGTGGAGGAGCGTGGAGAGACACTGGAAGAAACGCTCGAACAGAATGATGAAACTAGAAAAGAACTTGAAGAACTGCAGGCACAGCGGCAGGTTACGGAGATTATCCGCCGTGTACTCCCTGATGGGACGATCATGGTGACTCATTATGAAAAAGGAAAAGTCGTCAATCGATTTTTCAAACGGCCTCATTATAAGGAGGTCCCTGATGAATCCGCTCCTGTTCCGCGCGCGAATGACGGAACTCGTTTGACAGGACAGCAGAAAATGAAGTTCATCCCCAAGAGAGCTCTGCTCGATGATTTGTTCGGATGAGCAGACTGAAAAAGACGGAAATGCATGTGAATGCGCTTCCGTCTTTTTGCTGTATTTATCAAATCAGAATTCCCCTGCAGTGGTCTATTTCATGCTGGATAATCTGAGCAGTGAAGCCCGAGAATTTTTGCTTCTGCTTGTTCCAATTCATATCACGGTATTTTACTTCAATGCTTTCAAAACGCTCTGTTTCGCGCTCTCCTGTGAGAGAAAGGCAGCCTTCTTCAGTCTTGTAGCGTTTTGCGGAGGTCTTTGTGATCTCAGGATTGAGCATTGCTATTGCCTCTGTACCTGTATTGATAACAATAATATTTTTGAGTACACCAATCATATTGGCTGCCATTCCAACGCATTTTTCTTTATGCGCCGCAAGAGTATCCAATAAATCCTGAGCAATGGGGATATCAGCTTTTTCTGCAGCGATGGATGGCTGTTTTAGGAAGGCTTCTTCGTGTATGATATCTTTTACCAATGTTAATTCTCCTTTACTTTGACAATGCCGGTCATCTTTTCGGGATGTTTTTTCATCCAGTTGGCTATAAGAAGGCATATGATGATTGAAAGAATCGAACCCAGTGGCGCTGCGGCACCCATCGGCATAAGTGTATCCGGCCACATAATGGCAGCAAGATAAGCTCCCGATACGCGTATTGCGACGCTTGAAACGGCGTTATGTATGAATGCTGCAATGGAGATGCCGTAGGCGCAGAAATAACCACTGTAGCAGAAATGCACCCCTGCAATCGCCACATCCCAAATGTACGCGCCCATGTACTGGCAGCCCATGGCTATGACCGCAGCATCTGTGGTGAACTGTGCCAGCACCGCAGCATCAAAGAACTGCATTAGTATACCGAGGGAGAGACCATAGATGACAGTGATACTCAGGGCATAGCGGAGAGTGCCGAGAGCTCTTTCCGGTTTTCCTGCTCCGAGATTCTGAGCGGCAAGAGCGGAAACTGCGGAGAGCATTGAGGAAGGAACAAGGAAGAAAAAGCCAAGAAGCTTTTCGACGATTCCAACGGCCGCTGCCTGTTCAAGTCCCCTGCTGTTTGCTATAATCGTGAGAATAAGGAACGTAATCTGAATAAAGGCATCCTGTACGCAAATGGGGGCTCCTACGCGCAGAAGCTCACGAAGAACGGAAGAATCAGGCCGCAGGTATGCTGTATTAAGTGATATTCCTGTGTCTTTGAGACGGATATAAACGATAGATATCAGGACACTTGCCGCCTGCGCGAGAATGGTAGCATATGCTGCGCCTTCAGCGCCCAGGCCCATGCCTCCGATAAAGGCATAATCAAGAGATATATTCAGAACGCAGGCAGCCGCAACAAACAAAAGAGGGCTTTGGGTATCTCCAAGGCCGCGAAACATGGCGCTGATGACGTTATAAGCTGTTATAAAAGGAATTCCAAGGAAGCATATGCGAAGATATGACGTTGTACCGGGAACCGCGTCCGCAGGGGTTGCCATTACAGACACTATGGAGTCCAGGAAAATCAGAGTGAGGACGGTAGCCAGAATAGACACAGCGAAAAAAAGTGCTGCCGTGCCCCCTACTGCCTTTGCTATGCGTTTTTTATCTGCTGCGCCGACTGCACGGGCTATACAGACTGTTGTACCCATGGCGAGGCCTACAAGCATGACTGTGACCATGTGCATTATCTGACTGCCGACGGCTACGGCGGTAATCTCATCAACGCCGTTGTACTGACCTACGATGAAAAGGTCTGCCATGCCGTAGAACATCTGCAGGAAATATGTGAGCAGATATGGTATGGAAAAGACGAGAACAGCTCTGCTGATGCTGCCTGTAGTAAAATTGCGGGCCATTAAGGACTTCCTCTCCGATGTAAATAAAAGCCACTACCCAGTATATCACGGGGAAGTGGCTTTTTGATTAAAATTGTTATGTATTCTTTAGACCTCGCCGTCACCGAGGATACCCAGCTTGCGTTTCCAATAGCGTGAATAGACTGCTCCAAGAGGATTATGGGCAAGGACTCTGTCCTTTGCAACGAGTGTTGTGACAGGACCCGGGCAGTTCATGTTGAAAATCGTGTCGTGCCCCACGCAAAGTCCGCAGGATATATAAAGCTCTACCCCGTTTTCCTCAAGGAATTTTGCCTGCATTTTGGGATTGCACATGGCTTCGTGGTCAAGCTCAGGTTTGACCTGCTTTAAGCCAAGGTCTTTTTTTGGTACGCTGCAGTTCTTACAGCATACGCTGTAAAATTTGAAGCCCTGCTTCGTATAATAGCGCGCAATGGTCTTTGCTTCGGAGTTAAGTCCGATACAGAATGCCATGCCGAGGGTCTTGTACCCCATCGCCTTTGCAAATTCTGCTGTTTCCTCAAGGCGTGTGATGTTGCTGTAGAAGGTACCTTCCACGTATGCTGCAGCTTCCATTATTTTCCGTTCTTCTTCAGTGTATAGAGCCTTAACCTCTTCGATATCGGCTCCGGTACAGTTTACACCCTTGGTGTAGCAGGCGTGTGTGGGACAGTTCGCGCAGTCGCATTTCATGTTAATCCCTCCGTTCGATATATTCGTCGTTATATTGATTATAACGCAGTTGATACAGTTTTGCCTAGTTATACATCTATCGTGTGAAGGAAGGAATAAAAAACACGGAGCACCTGCCTTTCGGCGGGGCTCCGTGCTGTTTTACCGGATTATAACGCCTTCGTTCAAGTTTTTCCGCAGGAAAAACATCTTCTGTCAGCGTTTCAATGAGGCGAGGATATGTACATGCCGCCTGTTATTTGTCCGGGCCCACGCTTATAGAAGTCGTGGGGCATCTTTCACCGAATTATATTCAGTTTCTTCAGTAACGCGAAATCGATATTTGTATTTGTTTCGGGATGGTTTTTGAGATAATGCTGATGCTCATCCTCCGCGGGGGTGAAGTTTTGAAGCCTCATAGCCTCAGCGTAGCATTGGCGTATCCCCTCAGGGTCGCTGTTGGGGTCATTCAGTGTGAGCTGCGAACCTGTCACGGCCGGGATTTTTTTCCGATTTCTGATGAAGTTCATGTGATACTCCACCATAGGTTCATCCTCTGCCGATGTGTAGTAAACGCCGCTTCGGTACATAGGCCCTTCGCAGTCTCCCTGCTTATCCTTTACATACGGATTGATTACGGCAAACAGGATATCCATTAGAGATGAGAGGTCTATACGTTTGGGGTCGAACAGAACCTCTACTCCCATGGCAGCACCTGAGCTGCCTGTCATCACTTCATCGTATGTAGGAGCTTGTATGTCGGAGTTGATGTAGCCCGCGGTTACCCCGCTGACACCCTCAATTCTTGAAAACACTTCCTGAAGCTCGTGAAAGCTGCCTCCGGCGAAGTATATTTTCTTCGTGTACAAAGGTGGCTTCCTCCTTTATTTCTGATTATCCGGGTGGAAAAGGTCGACATGGCGCTGGGTGGCTCTCTGCACATCAAAGATGTGAATGAGCTCTGCCACTGCCTGTGTCGGTGATATAATTCCTCTGAGAACCGCGTCTTTGATTTCGGGCATTCGTCCAAGCACCACCGGATCGTCGAAGAAGAGGTTGTGCAAATGCTCGTCAATCATGCTGTGCACCCAGTCCAAAAGCTGGCTGTCGCGTCTGCGTTTGAACACTCCGGAATCGTGCGTGACCTTGTCAAAGGCACGTATGACGTCCCACAATTCCTTCAGTCCTGTTTTCTTGTAGGCGGACGCCAGATAGGCGTGGGTTCTCCAGCCTTCTGTAGCGGGTCTTATGAATTCTATCATGCGCTCGTATTCGGCGCGCGCAACCTTTGCCTTGAGGAGATTGTCGCCGTCTGCTTTGTTGACAACGATTGCATCCGCAAGTTCCATGATTCCTTTTTTGATGCCCTGCAATTCGTCACCTGCACCTGTCAGAACAATGAGCATAAAGAAGTCTACCATGGAGCGGACGGTCGTTTCAGACTGGCCGACGCCGACTGTTTCCACAAGGATGATATCATAACCTGCAGCCTCGCAGAGAAGCATTGTTTCGCGGCTTTTGCGTGCGACACCTCCGAGGGTTCCACCTGCCGGTGAAGGACGGATGAATGCCTCTTGGCGCCGTGAAAGAGTTCCCATACGGGTTTTATCACCGAGAATGGAACCGCGGGTTACCGAGCTTGTCGGGTCTACCGCGAGAACCGCTACACGATGTCCCATATCACAGAGCATATTGCCGAAGGCCTCGATGGTCGTACTTTTTCCGGCTCCGGGAACACCGGTGATACCGATGCGCAGAGCTTTTCCTGTCCTTGGCAAAAGGCCCTGAAGAACCTCCTGTGCTTTTCTGAAATGCTTTGGGTTATTGCTTTCAATCAACGTGATGGCCCGGGCGAGAGTGACGCGGTCGCCTGCGCTGACGCCCTTGACATAGTCGTCTACGCTCAGGACCATCTTGCGTTTCGGCTTCATTGTTCCGTTTTTCAGTGCCGGATTCAGGTTGCCGACAGTTGTGTCGGTGATGCCGTCGATTCCGCTCATCACACCGCAGGCGAATTTGTTTTCATCGTCTTTGTCCGGTGCCCATTCCGGTTTAGAAGTCGTGTACTCTGCCATAATGTGCCTCTCAGCCGTTGTCTGCTGCTTCTGCCTTTGCTCTTTCGATGAGCAGATTCAGAAGCTTAATGCCTGCTTCAGGGATGTTCGTGCCCGGTGCGAAGATAGCGACAGCACCGCCTTCGTAGAGGTGGTCGTAATCCTGAACCGGGATGACGCCGCCGATGGCAACCATGATGTCGTCGCGGCCGCGTTTCTTGAGTTCCTGAACAAGCTCCGGAAGGAGTGTGTTGTGGCCGGCTGCCAGCGAGCTGAAGCCAACCATGTGAACGTCGTTATCAACAGCATCCTGCGCTGTTTCCTCCGGTGTCTGGAAGAGCGGTCCTACGTCGACGTCCCAGCCCATATCCGCGAAGGAGGAAGCGATAACCTTTTGGCCGCGGTCGTGACCGTCCTGGCCCATCTTTGCTACGAAGATACGCGGGCGGCGTCCGCTGATGTTTTCGAATTCATCAGCAAGTGCACGTGCTTTGTCCAGAGCTGTTTTGTCCGTGAACTCCGAGGAGTAAACGCCGGAAATCGTATGGATGACAGCCTGATAACGTCCGGAGACTTTCTCGACAGCATCGGAAATCTCACCGAGGGAGCAGCGTACGCGTGCAGCCTCGACAGCACACTCCAGCAGGTTGCCGTTTTCGCGGCTTTCTGCTGCTTTCGTGATTGCTTCAAGAGCGTTGCGTACATCGTCTTCGTTACGTTCAGCACGCAGCTTTTCGAGGCGTGCAACCTGAGCGTTGCGGACGGCCGTATTGTCGATTGCGAGGATTTCCAACGGATCCTCTTTGTCCAGACGATAACGGTTCAGGCCGACAATAGACTCGTTGTTGGAGTCGATACGTGCCTGACGGCGTGCAGCAGCTTCCTCGATACGCATCTTCGGAAGACCTGTCGGGATAGCTTTTGCCATACCGCCGAGGGATTCGACCTCCTGAATGTGAGCCCATGCACGGCGAATAATTTCGTTCGTGAGAGCTTCGACATAGTAGGAACCGCCCCACGGGTCGATGATTTTGCAGACGCTCGTCTCGTCCTGGATATAGAGCTGCGTATTGCGGGCAATACGTGCGGAGAAGTCTGTCGGAAGAGCGATAGCTTCGTCCAATGCGTTGGTGTGCAGGGACTGTGTATGTCCGAGAGCTGCACCCATAGCTTCCATTGCCGTACGGGATACGTTGTTGAACGGATCCTGTGCTGTAAGAGACCAGCCGGATGTCTGGCTGTGCGTACGGAGTGCCATGGATTTGTCGTTCGTCGCACCGAAGGATTTGACGATTTTTGCCCAGAGCACGCGGGCAGCGCGCATCTTTGCAATCTCCATGAAGTAGTTTTTGCCGATAGCCCAGAAGAAGGACAGACGCTTTGCGAAGGCATCGACCGGGAGGCCTGCTTTAATACCCGTGCGGATATATTCAAGACCGTCAGCCAGCGTGTAGCCCAGCTCAATATCTGCCGGAGCACCTGCTTCCTGCATATGATAGCCGGAAATGGAGATGCTGTTGAATTTCGGCATGTATTTTGTGGTGTATTCGAAAATATCACCGATGATACGCATGGACATATCAGGTGGGTAGATGTACGTGTTACGAACCATGAATTCCTTCAGGATATCGTTCTGAATCGTACCTGCCATGATAGCCTTGTCGACGCCCTGCTCAACACCCGACTGGATGAAGAAGGAGAGAATCGGAAGAACGGCGCCGTTCATTGTCATGGATACGGACATCTGGTCGAGAGGGATTCCCGAGAACAGGATGTTCATATCAAGCATGGAGCAAACGGAAACGCCGGCTTTACCGACATCGCCGAAGACGAGCGGGTTATCGGCATCGTAGCCGCGGTGAGTCGGAAGGTCGAATGCGATGGAAAGACCTTTCTGACCTGCTGCGAGGTTTCTGCGGTAGAATGCGTTGGATTCTTCTGCCGTGGAGAAACCTGCGTACTGACGAACCGTCCATGGACGGAAGACATACATCGTGGAGTAAGGTCCGCGCAGGCATGGAGGGATGCCGCTGGCAAAGTCCAGATGCGTCATGTGGTCGTATTCGTCATGGTTATAAAAGGAACGCACTTTGACATGCTCCATCGTCGTATTGACGATGTCATCGTAGTTTTTATGCGTTTCCTCCTGGAGGCGTTTTTTCCACTCTGCTTCATTTTGAGCCGGTGCCGTCTCCAGTTCCAGTTTAGTAAAATCAGGATTCAATGCCATCAATTAATCATCCCTTTCTTCTTCTGCAGGAACCGCAGAATTTCATAGCAGTTGGCTTTGACGGAAATGAAGTCATCAACGCCTGCTTCGCGATAGACCGGTTCAAGGTCTTTCGGAGCTGCGCCTGCCAGGTAAATCGTTGCTTTCGGCAGAGCTGCACGGAGTTTCGGTGCGAGATCCGGAACGATTTCCGGATATGTTTTATCCGTCGAGCAGATGACAGCGACATCAGCACCGGATTCTTTTGCAGCAGCTGCTGCCTCGTCCGTTGTCTTGAAGCCGTTGTTGAGCTCAACATCGAATTCACCGACCTGCAGGAAGCTGGTGGAGAAATCCGCACGAGCCTTATGCTGCGGGATTGGTCCCATGTTGGCAAGGAATACCTTGACGTTGTCTCCGTTATGAGCTTTCTTGTAAGCTTCCGTAGTCATACGGAGGTCTTCAAAGCGCTCGCTCCAGCGGTGCGGCTCGATTGCCTTCAGCGTCTCGGAAGCGCCCCCTTTGTTGAGAGCTGCGCGGATTTCGCCGATTGTAGCACCTGCCTGGAATGCTTTGAGAGCTGCGTCGAGGGTAGCTGCTTCTTTGAGAGCCTTGAGGCTTTCTGCTTTATGCGTCTCGTCCATATCAGAGAGATATGCATCGATATCCGCCTGACGCTGTTTCTTGAGTGCTGCATGGTCCTCTTCACGCTTGTCAAGAAGCTCCTCTGCCATATTCGGATACATGTTGCTGCCGACGATACGGTCTTTGCGGAACTCCAGAGCCTTGAAGCGGTCTGCCAGCGTCTTTGCGATTATCTCCTGAGGATAGCCTTCCTCCAGAGCCTTTACAATACCGCCTTTTGCTTCGATAGCCTGGAACTCTGCCCAGATTTTTTCTTTAATCTGCTTTGTGAGGGTCTCAACAGCCCATGAACCGCCGGAGGGGTCAATCGGCTGGAGAAGTCCGAATTCTTCCTGAAGCATTACCTGCACGTTGCGGGCAATACGGCGGGAGAATACATCACCTTTGCGGATAGGCTCATCGAACGGTTCGTTCTCGTAGGAATCAAGACCGCCTACAACGCCGGAGAAAATCTCTGTCGTGTTGCGGAGCATGTTAACATACGGGTCGAGTACGGTCTTGAAGAAGAGCGCCGGACGGCCGTGTACATGCATAGCCATATCTTCTTCGTCGCCGCCGAAGGCTTTGATGATATTTGCCCAGATTGGACGGGATGCACGCAGTTTCGCAATCTGCATGAAGAAGTTCGCGCCCATGGAAATACCGAAGAAAATCTGTCCTGCAGCCTCTTTGATTGTGAGGCCGCGTTTCATGAGCTGACGG
>JAILNL010000189.1 GCA_024691625.1 Schwartzia sp. (in: firmicutes) | reverse complement strand
CCCCCGTGAATACCACGAAATCGAAGAAATGCCGAAAACTGCAACAGGAAAAATTGCAAAGAAAGAGCTCTTTAAGCTCGATGAAGAATGTGTTTAATAAAAACGACGGTTCTTTTTGAACCGTCGTTTTCTGTCAATATTAGACATTTTATCTAAAGCTATATATTTCTTTTGAAGGGGCCAGCCCCGTCGCAATGAAATGTATGACAGTATTTTACATTTGGAGAGGATAAAAAAAGGAGCTGTGAAAATGCGAAAGCATTTTTCACAGCTCCTTTTTTAGCGTTAAATTTTAGTGTTCCGATACAGCAACCAATTCTTCCCCTGCATCTTCCATATCATCATCTTTGCGGAATCTGTCCACGATAGTGGCGCATGCAGCATCACCGGTTATATTGACAGCTGTCCGCAGCATGTCAAAAATACGGTCTACGCCAAAGAGGATTGGCAGAGCATCAATAGGGATTCCTGCAGAAACCAGCACAGCTACAACCAACAGAGTCGGTCCCGGGACACCTGCCTGTCCCACAGCCCCAAGAGTACTGGTAATAATGATGGCAATGTACTGCGGCATAGAAAGCTCCATACCGTACATCTGCGCAATAAAAGTCGCAGCCATAGCGTAATATGCCGCATTGCCGTTCATGTTAATGGTAGCTCCCAACGGCAGCGCGAAGGATGTAGTTTCCTTGGAAACTCCCAGCTCCGTGGAGGCGGTATTCATGTTCAGAGGCAGCGTTGCAATGGAAGAAGCGGTAGAGAAAGCGAAAACCTGTACCTTCCACATGCTTTTGAAGAACTGCTTGTAGGTGGTGCAGCGGGAGAACATTGCCACGGAACCGCCAATCATTCCGTAGGTGACGATTGCCAGTACCGCAACATAGAGAAGAATCAGATAAAGAATCTTGGTGAGCACAGCATAACCAAAGGTACCTGTAGCATCAGCCATCAGGCAGAAAACGCCGATTGGCGCCACATACATGATACCAGTCATAACCTTGATGAATAATTCCGTCAGGTAGTTAAAAAAGTTCAAAACAAAGCTGCGTTTCTGCTCGTCCAAATATGTAGCGGCAAAGCCCATGAACAGCGCAAAGACGATAATCTGCAGAATGTTGCCGTTCACCAGCGCCTGGAAGGGATTAGTAGGCACAAAACCCGTAACCGTCTCCCAGAAACCCGGAATACGGGTGCTTTCCTCCATATGATCCACATGGATAGCTGCCTCAGACAAAGCGGTCATCTCAATGCCACGGCCCGGCTGGAAAATTTCACTCGCTGCAAGACCCAAGGCAACAGCCACAGCTGTAGTAATTCCATAGTAAGCAAAAGTCAGTAATCCGATTTTTCCGGCACTGCTTGAGTTCCCCAGCGATGCGGCCCCGCCAATCAGTGAAAAGAGTACCAGCGGTACGACAACCATCTTAATCAACTGCATGAAGAGATTACCCATTGGCGCAAACATATGCGCATCCTTCCCCAAGAGCAGACCTGCTACAGCTCCCAGGATTGTAGCCGCGATAATCCAAATCCCCAGCTTATCGAGGCTGCTTTGTTTCTTTTCTGACATAAATACCCCTCCTAATTTTTCGAAACCGCCATTAAACAGGAAAGCCGTATACACGCATCCCCAAAAGGATGCGTGTATACGGCTTCGTTGCGCGGTTTATTATTTCATATTGTAACACTTATAATCGGAAATGTCCACCCCCAATGGAAAAAGCTGTAAATGTCTTTCTGTCAAGCACTGATTAATTCTTCATAAAAGAAGGACGGCCTCGTAGGAAGCCGTCCCTTTGCATCATTTCTCATCTTTTTTCTTTATATACTTCTCCGCTTCCTTCTGCGGCATTTCCTCGTAGTGTGAGAACTCTACGCTGAAGGAGCCTCTGCCTCTCGTCTGCGCACGGAGGTCTGTAGCGTATCTGAACAGTTCCAGCGCAGGTATCTGCGCCTTGATTTCGCTCATATCGCGTCCGTCGTTTTCCATGCCCATGATTTTCGCGCGGCGCGCATTCAGCTGTCCCATGACCTCTCCCATGAAATACTCAGGCGCGCTTATGCGTACGTTGAATATCGGCTCAAGCAGTACAGGCGACGCTTCGAGAACAGCCTTTTTGATGGCTATTGCCGCGGCAGTCTTGAAGGAGGCCTCCGAGGAATCCACCGTATGATAGGAGCCGTCAGTAAGCTTTACATTCACGTCCACTACAGGATAGCCCGCGATAACGCCCTGAGCCAGTGTTTCCATTGCACCCTTTTCGACGGCAGGAATAAATGTCTTCGGCACTGCACCGCCAACAATCGCATCGGTAAAGGTGTTTCCCGTTCCCGGCGCAAGGGGCGTAAGCTCAAGGAATACGTGTCCGTACTGACCGTGGCCTCCGCTTTGTTTTTTGTGCTTTCCTTCAGCCGTTGCTTTTTTGCGGATAGTCTCGCGAAGAGGTATCGCAGGCGCGGAGAATACCACGTCCAGCTTTGTCTTGCGTTTTACTCTCTCCTTCAGAATATCTATCTGCACTTCGCCAAGGGCACGGACAAGGATTTCCTTCGTTTCCTTGTTGCGCTCGACAGTGAGTGTCTGGTCGCTTATCTGCTCTTTTTCCAGAGCCGCTACCACCTTTTCTTCGTCCTCTTTTTTCGTGGCATGCGCAGCCATTATAAGCATTGAAAGCGGATAATCAGGGGCCTCATAGCGTATCATAGCGTCCTTGTCGCAGAGCGTATCTCCCGTACGCGTGTCGGCAAGCTTCGTGGTGCCCACTATATCGCCTGCCATGGCGCGGGATAGCTTTTCTTTACGGCCCGCAATCGTGGTGAAGAATCCGCCGAACCTTTCCACGACGCTGCGTGTCGGGTTCGCCGCGCTCATATCGCCGCTCGCTTCTCCCGACCAAATCCGCAGATAGCTTACGCGCCCGCTTGGCTCCACCACTGTCTTAAATACCTGAGCGGAGAATGCTTCATTTGCACGACGCTCGACTATATCTCCCGTTTTCTGGTCTGTTCCGATTTTTACGGTCTGCGGCTCAGGCATGTATGCGACCATGCCGTTCATGAATTTACGTATGCCGAGCACCATAGCCGCGGAACCGCAGAATACAGGGAACACCTTTCCTGCCGCTACGCCCTCGGTAAGAGCTTTTCCTA
>JAILNL010000109.1 GCA_024691625.1 Schwartzia sp. (in: firmicutes) | reverse complement strand
CATGTACCTGATGCCGGGGCTTTTGATTTACATGTATTTACTTTTTCATTAGCTTCCGCTGACGCACACAGCGCATCCCCGGATGGAGATGGGCAATGACAAAGCAGCGGTTGCAGGAAAGACACTGTGAGCTTTCTCCCGCCTTGAGCTTCGGCAGAATATCCGGCTCGCAGACAAAAGCGCGGCTCATGGAAACCATATCAATGCCATCCTCAAGAACCCTTTCAATGTCCTCAAGGGAACGGATTCCGCCAACAAGACTAAGCGGCTGTTCTACCACACGGCGCAGGCGCGAAGCGCGGCTCAGATAGTAGACATGCTTGTCTCTCGGTTCATCAAGGAATGCCACCCCCGAAAGCTCCACAAGAGCAACACCCATTCTCTTCGTGCGGGAAAGCATATAGACGAGGTCACGTTCATACGCGTCATCGTCGGTTTTCGAATCGCAGTTTATCTTTACAAGCACAGGGAAATCGTCCCCGCAGGCTTCCTGTATTCCCCTTATGATGTCTTCTACGATACGGAAACGGCCCTCTTTATCCCCGCCATATTCATCCGTACGCTGATTAAAGGTCGTATCAAGGAAACGTGACAGAAGATACGAATGCGCCGCATGAAGCTGCACTCCGTCAGCACCCGACTGCTTCACACGCACAGCCGCATTTATAAAGGTTTTCTCCACTGCACGGATCTCAGCGACAGTCATCTCACGCGCATGACGATTCTTTTTAAGCTCCCTTGCGGTCACATCAGCCAAATCCTCAGTATCAATTGCACGCGGGCCTGCATGGCTCAGCTGCACAACAAACTTCGCGCCGTGGGCATGCACTGTCTCCGCCGCCCTGCGAAGTCCTTCTATGCAGCTGTCAGCATAAACATTTATCTGCTCTTCGTTTGCACGTCCCCCGGGAGCGACGCAGCAATGTCCTGTAATTATAAGACCGACACCGTTCTTCGCCAAGGTCTCATACATTGAAATCTCTTCATCTGTTATTTTACCGTCCGGCGAACCGAGAAAGCTATGTGTTGCAGAGCGTATTATGCGGTTTTTGCATGCCAGCTTTCCTAAAACGATCGGATCGTTCAACCTGCTCATACCATAAACCTCCAAATAACTGTTTAATCGTAGTTTGAATATAGTATATAAAGATTATTATAACGCTTTTGAAGGCGTTTTTCCAGCAGTCCCCACTGTATACAAAAGAACGGCACCCATCCGCCCGGGATAAGTGCCGTTTAACTTAATTCTGTGGTTTTCGTACAAAAAGCTCAAACCGTGGGAATGTCCTTACAAGCTCCCATTCACTCTGGTTCATATATTTTTCAAACATATGCCTCCGTTTCTCCTGCACAAGAAGATATACCGATTTATCCTTGGGCAGGTCTTCCATCGCCATGAAGGGCATGAAATTCTTCGCCTTCCAGCTCTTGCCGTCAGGGAGATAATTCGCCATTAATTCTCTCGGCTCCAAACGATATACCGTTATATCACTGTAGTACGTCAGTGAAACCTTATAGTCTCCTACCTCAACGATGAGGTCATCAGGCTTGCATATTTCCTTGAGGTATGCCGCGGCCTCCCACTGGGAATAGCCTTGAGTTCTTGTGACAGGAATCGCGACAAAGAATGTCAGTGCAACGAGGCAGATTGTCCAAAGCACCGCCGCACGTTTCATGAGCCGGTCATGATTTATCATGTACCGCGCTCCAAGAATTGCGATAGGAAGAAGGGACGGAAGTGTATAGGTCGTATATTTCGTAGCCATGCACTGATAAAATCCCGTAACTGCAATCGCCCAAATCAAAAGGAAAAGCTGTGTCCGGTCGAACTTCGGCAGCTCGTGGGTTGCCCGGAAATCCCGCACATATTTTACCAGCGTCTTAGGCAAGGTCATAAAGGACCATGGCATAAATATCAGGAAAAACAGAACCGAGTAATACCACCATACATTCCACAGCGGATGCTCCGACTGTGTAGCGCGGAGTACGTTATGAACTCCCAGAAAATTCTTGATGAAATCATCACCGTGAAGCACAAACATCGGATAATACCACACGGCAACTACAGCAGCAAAA